>JAZDIS010000001.1:0-2999 GCA_043804705.1 Pseudomonadota bacterium
GTGGCGCATGGTCCTAGATTTGCCTAAGAATGAGAGAGGTCTGCTTTAATGTTTGGGAAACTATACCGAGTGTTGTGGTATTTTTGCCGTGAAAATGCACTCGTACGGTGGGGTTTATCCGCCTTCGACGGGCAAGTATGCCATTCCGGTGGTTTTGTAGGGATCGGCCTCCGTGCCGATCCGTGGAACGGGACAGAGCCCGTTCCCTACGAAACAGTGCAAACCGAATTTGCAGCGAAGAGGGCAGGCGACCCTGCCTGCCAACTAAGCTCGCGGACAGCCCACCATGGCTGCCGGTTTTTGGTCGGCACGGTGGCCGACCCTACGTATCTTATTTTTCCGTTCGTGGTGGGCCGTTCGGCCCTGAGCTCACGGCCGAAGGGGTATCGAACCATGAACGGAAATCCAAGGCCAGGCTCTTTCGACTTCCAGAGTTTCCTGTGCGATCAAACTGGCCGCTCCGGCGGCAAGCGGCTGGGGTGACTTCCAGCTACTGATTAGAACTCCGCTCCCGGGCCGGAGAAAGAGAGGGCCTCTTCCAGCCAGGTATCCATCTGAAGGACGTTTCGGCGCTGTTTGTAGGCCAGCCGCTGGGCCGCCCGCTGGGCATGGGAAAGGGCCGCTTCCGCCAGCCGACTCGCGCCGGGTGTCTTGGTTCTGATAGCGGAGGCCAGGCGGTTTCTCATGGGAGCCGGAACAAACCGCCTGATCAGCTCGTCTTCCAGACTCATGAAGGCCTGGGCGCTGCCCGGGTCCCCTTGCCGTGCGCATCGGCCGAAAAGCTGCCGGTCGATGCGGACTGATTCGTGCCGCTCGGTGGCCATCACATGGAGACCCCCCATCTGAGCGATCCCACGGCCCAGTTTTATGTCCGTTCCACGGCCGGCCATGTTCGTGGCGATGGTGATCCTGTTCTGTTCCCCGGCCGCTGCCACGATCTGGGCCTCCTCCCGGTGGCGAACCGCGTTAAGGAGATTATACTCTAAACCCCTCGCCGTAAGCATGGCAGCCAGTTTCTCGCTGGCCCTGACGCTCCTCGTTCCCACGAGCACCGGACGGCCCGTTCGCTGCCATTTCTCGATCTCCTGAACAATGGCCTCCCATTTCTCCGCCTCAGTGGGAAAAATGGAGTCCGGAAGAACCTTCCTGATACAGGGCCTGTTGGTCGGGATGGTCAGGACCGGCTGCTTGTAGATATGCCAGAATTCAGCGGCCGCCTCCCGGGCCGTCCCGGTCATCCCGCTCAGTCGCCTGAAGAAGCGAAAGAACCGCTGGAAACTGAGCCTGGCCAGGGTCTCGCTCGGATCGTTCACCTGCAGGTCTTCCTTGGCCTCCACGGCCTGGTGCAACCCGTGTCTCCAGGTCCGGTTCGGCATGAGCCGGCCCGTGAACTCATCGACAATGACGATCTTGTCCTCCTGGATCACGTATTGCTGGTCCAGGATGTAAAACTCCCTCGCCGTCAGGGCCTGCTGGACCAGTTCCTCCCTTCGGGAGGGACCCCGCCAGATCCCCGGCAGGCGCTGGGCCTGTACTTCTACCTTGCTGATCCCCTGTTTGGTCAGGGTGATCTCCTTGTACTTCTGGTCCACCGTATAGTCCTCCCCCCGTTCGAGGGAGGCTGCAATGCCGTGGGCCGTCTCGCACGCCTCTACCAGGGGTCTGTTCTCCTGGGCACGGGAGATAATCAGGGGTGTGACCGCTTCGTCGATCAGCACGCTGTCCGCCTCATCCACGATGGCCGTATCCAGGCCCCTCAATACCACCCCCTCAAGGTTCCGCAACCGGGGCTGGAGCATCTGCCTGAGCAATCGGCGGGATGGTTGATGGAGGGCGCCCAGGATCAGCCGATCCCGAAGGAAATCCGCAACCAGTTCCTTTAGGGTGGTGTACACAACGGCCTTCTCATAGTTAAGGCGGCGCTCCCTGGGATCCATCTGCCCTGTGACACACCCGACCGATACCCCGCAAAAGGCGTAGAAGGGGCGCATTTCCAAGGCATCCCGGTTTGCGAGGTAGTCATTGACGGTCACAAAATGGCAGGGTCTCCCGGTCCACGCGGCGAGCACGGCGGGGAGACAGGCCGTCAGGCTCTTCCCTTCCCCGGTTGCCATCTCCGCGAGATACCCCTTGTGGAGGGCCATAGCCCCCATGATCTGGACCGGATAGGGCCGGAGCCCCAGGGTCCTTTGCGCAACCTCCACCATGCAGGCCAGGGCTTCCGGAAGTAGATCTTCATAGCCCTTCGCCTGACGCCTAAACTGTGTCTGCATATCCCCGAGGCGCTCACGCAGCCTGCGGTCAGAGACACGGCCCAGATCTCGTGCCGTCTCGCTGATTTTTTCCGACGCCCTTTCAAGGGATCGAGCGATGCCGCCCCGGCGCCGGTACCAACCCACCAGTCCGTGCACTGCGCCATCCAGCCCCTTGTGCAATTTTTCAGGGATCACAATATGGGTGCGGTGGTAGTCCTGTGAAGGGAGGATCAAATCTGATACCTCTTCTGAAGCAGTTGTCTGAACCGGTGGGCCCACTGCAAAAGGAGCGGTTTGGGGTTCAGCGTGAACCGGAGTTTCCCGGATCTCCCGTGGAGGAAGGCCACCCCCAGTTTAGGCTGGATATCGGCATAGATCTGGAAAAAGGGCTCCGCCGCCTTGAGGCCCGTATCGTCCTTGGTCGAGACGGCTACCTCCCCACCGCCAAACCATCCCAGGGCCGCTGAAGGCAGTTTCTCCTGCCGGTAAGGGATGATCTGGTATTTTGACACATCCAGGTTGTTACCCCCTTGTCCGTACAGCCGGACTTCGGCCTTCCTGATCTGCCCCACAAAGAGGTCTGCCGCCTCCTCCTGGGATACCACGGCGGAGAAGCGGAATGCGTCGTGGTTCACGATCTGTCCAATGACCGATCCCCGGTGGATCCACGCCCCGACCAAATCCTGGATGTTGGGTGCGACCCACACGCCTGACTGTCTGGCCCTCACCAGGAGGGCGGCCTGT
>JAZDIS010000002.1:0-7902 GCA_043804705.1 Pseudomonadota bacterium
CAGGGGCTTGAGCTGCCCAGGCAGGCGAAGCGCGGCAAAGCGGTCGCGGATCGTATAGAACACATAAATGTGCAAGACCGCCACCAAGCCCATGACCACGCCCATCAACGAATAGAGCGGAATCTCGACCAGGGAATTGACCATCTCGTAGGCCGGGAGGGGAAAGGCCGGAGAACCGCCATAGTAGCCGCGGGAGACCACGGTGGCCATGGCCGAGGAGACCACCAGAGCGGCGAAGGAGCCGATTTCGTAGGTGCCGAGCAGAACGATCTCGGCGGCGAAAAAAACCCCGGCAATGGGGGCGTTAAACATGGCCGCCACCCCGCCCGCGCAACCTGCGGCGATAAACACCTTCATCCGGCTGCCGGAAACCCGGAAGAACTGCCCGATCTGCGAGCCCACCGCCCCGCCCACCTGGGCGATTGGCCCTTCGACCCCGGCGGAGCCGCCGGTGCCGATGGTCAGAGCGCAGGAAACGATCTTAAGAAAGATGGTGCGAAAGCGGATGATCCCGCCTTCCAGATTGACCTGGCGCAGAAATTTCGGGAAGCCGTAACCGTTGACCTCGCCGGGAAAAAGCAGGGAAAGGGGGATGAGCAAGACCATGCCGCAGAGTGGGATCAAGGGCAAAAGCAGGAGATGCAGCCCCCCCTGGGCCAGACCGAGAAATGCGGAGCCGCGAACAAAAAGAAAGTCGTGGACCAGATAGACGGTGGCGCGAAAAAGAATATTCGCCGCCCCGGCCATCAGGCCGATACAGGCGGCAATGGCGATCACCCGGAAACTCTCGCCCGGCAGTATTCTTCGAATCTTGGTCTTCATTCTTTCTCCGGGGTCTCACAACCCAGCAGCCTTGCCTGCCGCAGAAAATACGCATCGGTCATCCCGGCGATAAAATCCCGCACCATGGCCGCAGGCTGCCGGCCCTCAAGGTATTCCCGCCCCTGTTCCTCTAAAAAATTCGCATACATTTCCGCCTGCCCCTGCTTGGCAAACTGGTCAAGGCAGGAGGCGAACAACACCCGGTAACAATTGGTAATCTTGGCAAGCCCCTTCTTGATGGCCGGGTTCAGATAGATTCGCTCGTAGTTGAAACCCTTCAGCTCCTTGAGCCCCTCGGAAACCTCCGCGCTGAAGGCGATGGCCCCATCTCCAAGGCCACCCGCGATCAGATCGGTTACCAGCCGGTAGACTATACTGCCGTTGCTCCGGCCCAAAAGCTCCCGGCAGCGGACAGGGATATCATCCCGGCTGATGAGCTTAAGCTCAATGGCGTCCTCGATATCCCTGCCGATATAGGCAATGGTATCCGCGAAACGGACAACGCAGCCCTCCATGGTCATGGGGATCAATTCCTGGCGACGATCTTGGGCCTTGGCCTCCCTCTGCCGGTCAAAGCCGGCAAAGGTCTTGCCGGGCCGGGGCTTCAGGCTGCGGTTGTGGATCTCTCCGTCGTGGCACATGATGCCGTCCAGGGTTTGCAGGGTCAGGTTCCAGCCCCTTCCCTGCCGTTCGATATGCTCCAGAAATTGGACACTTTGCAGGTTATGCTGGAACGAGGGCAGCCCATGCTCGCGGCAGAGTGCGTCCAAAACCTTTTCCCCGTCATGGCCAAAGGGCGGGTGCCCGATATCATGGCCCAGGGCGATGGCCTCGATGAGATCCTCGTTCAGCCGCAGATAGCGGCCGATGGTCCGGGCGATCTTTGAAACCAGCTGCACATGCAAAACCCGGTGGGTGACATGGTCGTTTTTGACCATGTAAAAGACCTGGGTCTTGTCGATGTAGCGGGTATAGGCCCGCGAATGCAAAACCCGATCGCCGTCCACGGCAAAGGCCTGGCGGTGGTCCTCGTCCTGCCCCTCCTCGGGGTGCCGCCGGACTCCATCCCTGCTCAGGCTGGCAAAGGGCGACAAACGCCCGGCCTCAAGGGCGTCCAGCTGGTCTTTCAAGGCAAGTAAATGCGGGGGAGTGGTCGCATGGCGCATGGCGTATGGTCCGATGGTGTCATGGGTGAAAAGATGGGGAAGTATATCCCAGCTATCCCATCCGCACAATGCCTTCTCGTATTTGGGCAAGAATCGGCCTGCCAATTCCCGCAAGGGCATTTTCCCCGTGCGATTTTCAGATGTTTTAGGTAACAATACCTAGACAGAAGTAGATCGAATGCCCTGTAATCTCCTCCCTGATAAGGATGCCCGGTGCCTCTCAACCGCCCGATAACCATTGTCACCCATCCCCTGTGTCTTGCCCACGACACCGGCGGCGGCGAGCATCCGGAAACACCGGGCCGCCTCACCGCCTTGCTGGCAAAGCTGCAGGCCTCGCCGCTTAAGGACCGGCTCAGTTTTATTGAGCCCCGCAAGCCGGAACGGCGCTGGCTGACAACCTTTCATGCCGAGCATTATCTTTTCCGCCTGGAAGAATGCGCCCTTTCAGGCAAGACCCATCTTGACCACCAGGACAACCAGCTCTGCTTTGATTCGTACGAGGCGGCTCTGCTCTCGGCGGGCGCGGGGCTCACCGGCATCGACCTGCTGGAAGGCGAGGAAAATCTGGTTTTTTGCGCGGTGCGCCCGCCTGGACATCACGCCGAAAGCAATCTGGCCCTGGGGTTTTGTTTTTTAAACAACTGCGTGCTGGCAGCCAGGTACTGGCAGCAGCAGTATGGCCGGAAGAGGATTCTGATCCTCGACTTTGACGCCCATCACGGCAACGGCATCCAGAGCGCCTTTGAGGAAGACCCGGAGGTCTTTTATCTCAGCCTGCACGAGCATCCCACCTTCAGCTTCCCCGGCAGCGGCTATGCGGAAGAGAGCGGCACCGGGCCTGGGCGCGGGGCCACCCTGAATATTCCCTTGCCGCCCGGAGCGGACGACCAGATGGTGCTCAATGCCTTGACCCGAAGAATTGAACCTGCCCTTGCGGCCTTCGGACCGGAACGGATCATCGTCGCCGCGGGTTTTGACGGACACCGCGACGATGACATGTCCGGCCTTGGCTATTCCACGGAACTCTACGGCAGGTTCGGCGAATACCTGGCCGCCTGGGCACAAAGATTTTGCCAGGGCAAGCTGTTGTCCATTCTCGAAGGCGGCTACCATCTGGAAAGCCTGGCCGACAGCGCGGCCGCCTATCTCACCGCCTTAAGCAACCACAGGACAGAGGAATAACCATGTTCATCACCCAGCACATGACCAGAAATCCGGTGACCGTTTCCCCGGAAACCCCCCTCCCCGCAGTGCGGGAAATTCTTCAAAACGGCAAATTCCGCCACCTGCCGGTGGTGGACGGAAAAAACCGGCTGGTCGGCATTGTCACCGACCGGGATCTGCGCTCGGCCTCCCCCTCCTCGGTGCTTTCCGAAGAACGGCTCAAGGCCTGTCATGCGGACCTCGACAAGACCCCGGTCAGCGCCATCATGAGCCGCGCTCTTTTCACTCTGACCCCCATGTCCACCCTGGATGACGCCCTGATTCTCCTCGACCGGGAAAAGATCGGAGCCCTGCCCGTGGTGGATTACGAACTGCGGGTCATCGGCATGTTTTCCATGCGCGATCTCATGGCTGCCTACCGTCGGCTTTTCGGCCTTGGCGAACGGGGGAGCGCCATGATCGTGGTGGAACATGACGGCAAACCCAAACCGCTTTCCCGCATCGCCAAGGTGCTCGAAGAGCACAATATCCGCTTCACCCGCCTCATCCGCACCGAGGCGGACGAAACGGCGCCGGAACGCATCTATTTGCGGGTCAACACCTACAATATCAGCGCCGTACACCAGGCCCTCGGGGAGGCCGGGTTTGCCGTAGTTCTGCCGGAAATTCCGGATTTTGTTGCGTAACAAGCTCACTAACTTACAGGAAGACGCCATGCTCACCCCCCTTTTCTTCCCGAAATCCATCGCCGTGCTCGGCGCTTCCCGCACTCCGGGCAAGGTCGGCCACGATATTGTTGCCAACCTGCTGGCCGGCGGCTATGCGGGGCGAATCATCCCGGTGAACCCCGCGGCCCCGGAGGTGCTGGGCTTGCCCTGTCTGGCCGCGATCAAGAAGGCGAAAGAAAAAATCGATCTCTGCATCATCGCCCTTCCCAGCGCTCTGGTTCTGGAAGCAGTGCGGGATTGCCTCGAGGCCAAGGCCGGAGCGATCACCGTGATCAGCTCCGGCTTCAAGGAAACGGGGCAGGCAGGCGCGGAAATCGAATACCGGATCGCCGAGCTCTGCCAGAGCCACAAGGTGCCTCTTCTTGGCCCCAATTGCCTGGGGCTGATCAACACCGAGAACCGGATGAACGCCTCCTTTGCCAGCCGCATGCCGCAACCGGGCTGCATCTCGGTGCTCTCCCAGTCCGGGGCCATCTGCACCGCCCTCCTGGATCTGGCTGCCGCGCGCCATACCGGCATTGCCAAGATGGTGAGCATGGGCAACAAGGCGGACCTCAATGAGGGCGACCTGTTGGTGGCCCTGGCCAATGATGCGCAGACCAAGGTGATTGTCGCCTATCTGGAAGACATTGCCTGCGGGGACGAGTTTGTCAAGGCAGCCACCGAGGCCTCGGGCAAAAAGCCGGTGATCATCCTCAAATCCGGCACCACCGTGGCCGGACAAAAAGCAGCCTCCTCCCACACCGGGGTGCTGGCCGGAGCGGAGATCGCCTACGGCGCGGCCTTCATGCGCTCGGGCGTCATCCGGGCCGATAATTTCGAGGCGTTGGCCGACTATGCGGCCCTCTTTGCCATGCAGCCCCTGCCCAAGGGCAAGCGGGTGCTGATCATCACCAATGCCGGAGGCCCCGGCACCATGGCCGCCGACGCTGTGGAAAAATCCGGGATGATTGTGGCCACCCTCGACCGCAACACGGCCTCGGCCCTGCGCCAGAAACTCCCCCTTGCGGCCAGCATCGGCAATCCCATCGACGTGCTGGGCGACGCCGAACCGGCCCGCTACGTGGCCGCCCTGGAAGCGGCCCAGGAAGACGAGGCCGTGGATGCCATCGTGGTGATCCTCACCCCCCAGGCCATGACCAGACCGGCGGAAACCGCCCGGGCCATTGCCGGCTGCCACAAGGGAGAGAAGCCCGTGGTGGTAGCCTTCATGGGCGGGACCGATGTCATGCCGGGCCGCGATGAGCTGGTGGCTGCGGGGCTGCCCGATTATCCTTCCCCGGAACGGGCCGTGGCCGCCCTCAAGGCCCTGATGGAATACGCCGCCTGGCGCCAGCGTCCGCCCCGGATGGTGGCCCGCTTTCCCGTGAACCGGCGCAGGGTGGAACGCATCATCACCAGGCGGTTGCGGACCAACCGGCTGCAGATCGGCGAGGTCAAGGCCAAGAGCATCCTGGCGGCCTACGGCTTCCAGATTCCCCAGGGGTATCTGGCCACCAATGTCGGCGAGGCCATGGAAATAGCCGAGCGCATCGGCTATCCGGTGGCCATGAAGATCGTTTCTCCCGACATCATCCACAAGTCCGATCTCGGCGGGGTCCGGCTCAACGTGACCAGCGGCGATGCGGTGGCGGACGCCTACGATCTCATGATGCTCCGCATTGCCCAACGGGCGCCGGAGGCCTGGATTGAAGGGATCTACGTGGAAAAAATGCTGAGCCGGGGCCTTGAGGTGATCATCGGCATGAGCCGCGATCCGCAATTCGGACCCATGCTCATGTTCGGCCTGGGCGGCATCTTTGTCGAGGTAATGAAGGACGTCACCTTCTACCTGGCTCCCATCACCAATGAAGAGGCCATCCAGATGCTGATGTCCACCCGCTCCTATGAAATACTCAAGGGGAAACGCGGCCACAAGGGCGTCGATCTGGCGGGCATTGCCAACGGCCTGCAGCGGATCAGCCAGTTGACCACCGATTTTCCGCAGATTGCCGAGCTGGACATCAACCCCTTTATTGTCGGCGAGACAGGCACCGAGCCGGTGGTGGCGGACGCGAGGATGACCTTGCAGATCACGGGGGTGACGCGATGAGCAGCCCAAAAACTTTTGATCCGGACTGGCAGGAAAAATACAGCGACATGATCGCCACGCCATACCAGGCCGCGGCCAAAATCAAACCGGGCCAGCGGGTCTTTATCGGCACGGCCTGCGCCGAGCCGGTGCTGCTGGTCAAGGCCCTTACCGAGCGGGCCGGCGAACTGGCCGACGTGGAGATCATCCAGCTGCTCACCAAGGGCGATGCCCCATACGCCAGCAGCAATCTGGCCGACTGCTTCTCGGTGAACAGCTTTTTCATCGGCGCCAACATCCGGGAGCATATCCAGCAGGGCTTGGGCAACTACACCCCCATCCTGCTCTCCGACATCCCCCAGCTGTTCAACTCCGGCCAGCTCCCCATCGACGTGGCGCTCATCCAGGTGACGCCGCCGGACGAGCGCGGCAAGGTGAGCCTGGGCATTTCGGTGGACATCGTGAAAAGCGCGGCGGAAAACGCCTCGCTGGTGATCGCCCAGGTGAATCCGCTGATGCCAAAAACCCTGGGCGACAGTTTCCTCGACATCTACGATCTCGATATTCTGGTGCCGGCCGCGAGTCCCATCATCGAACGGGAATCCACCCCGGTATCCGATGATACCCGCCGCATCGGGGAGCATATCGCCGCTCTGATCGAAGACGAATCAACGATCGAGTTCGGCATCGGCCGCATTCCCCACGCCCTGGTGGAGTTCCTGCGCGACAAGAAGAACCTCGGCATCCACACCGAAATGCTCACCGACTCCATCATCGACCTGGTGGAATCCGGCGCCGTTACCGGCAACCGGAAAACCACGGACAAGGGGCGGATCGTGGCCAGCTTCTGCATGGGCACCCAGCGGCTTTACGACTACATCGACAACAACCCACTCTTCTGCTTCCGGCCCACGGAATACGTGAACGATGCCCACATCATCGGCAGGCAGCACAAGATGGTGGCCATCAACATGGCTCTGGAAATCGACCTCACCGGCCAGGTCTGCGCCGACTCCCTGGGCTCTCTCTTCTATTCCGGCATCGGCGGCCAGGTGGATTTCAACCGGGGCGCGGCCCGCTCCATCGGGGGCAAGCCCATCATCGCCCTGGAATCAACAGCCAAGGACAAAACCATCTCCCGCATCGTCACCCGGCTGACCCCGGGGGCCGGGGTGGTCACCACCAGGGGCGAGGTGCATTACGTGGCCACCGAGTACGGCGTCGCCTACCTGCACGGCAAGAGCGTCCAGGAACGGGCTGTCGCCCTGATCAGCATCGCCCATCCCAATTTCCGGGAGCAATTGTTCCGGGAGGCTATCGAGGCCAAATATCTCCGCCAGGACCTCGGCGAGGTGGAAGGCCGATTCATGATCGCCTCCCAGGAGATGAACACCACCATGCTCCTGGAAGACGGCACCCAGATCAATTTCCGGCCGGTGCACCTCACCGATGAACCCCGGATGCGGGACATCCTCTACGCCCTTTCCCAGGAAACCCTCTACTACCGGTTCATGACCCACAGCCAGCGCTTCGGCCACAAGCAGATCCAAAACTTCGTCTACATCGACCACCGCAAGGACGCGGCCATTGTCGGCACCGTGCCGGAGGCGCACGGCGAGGAGATCATCGCCATCGGCCGCTACTACCTGGACGAAAAGACCAATCGGGCCGAGGTGGCCTTTATCGTCCGCGACGAGTGGCAAAACAAACGAATCGGCTCCTTTCTTTTCAAGCATCTGGTCACCATCG
The DNA here is from genome assembly GCA_043804705.1 of Pseudomonadota bacterium. Taxonomy (GTDB): domain Bacteria; phylum Desulfobacterota; class Desulfobulbia; order Desulfobulbales; family Desulfurivibrionaceae; genus Thiovibrio. The sequence goes on from JAZDIS010000002.1 coordinate 7,704, forward strand.
CCAAGAGAAACGGCATTGGCGGTTTTTCCGCCGAGGTGCTGCGGGAGAACAAACGCATGCAGGCCATCTTCCTCCACTGCGGCTTCACCGTGAAGAGCAGCCTGGAGGAAGACGTTTACAGCTTCCAGATCGATTTCTAAAGGGGCGGGGCCTGCAGGAGCAGATTATCTCCAGAGTTCCGGGTCGACAACCCCGATTT
>JAZDIS010000003.1:0-6539 GCA_043804705.1 Pseudomonadota bacterium
GGCGAGAAGGGGGCAGGCACAGCCTGGCCGCACCTTTTTCCCGGCATGAATTCATGGTATAGAATCATGCCGGATTTTAAAAGAGACATATAAGATAGACGCGAAAAAAGGGGGAAACACACATGTCCGTAACACAAAATCAAAGGGTTACAAAGCGACAACCGTTGTAATCGCGGCTCCTTGCGATTTCAACAAAAATCTTTTCAACCCCTCAGCTATTCCCGACAACAGGACGGACATGACCTACACCCCGATCATCGGAACCCTTGGCTACATTCTGTCTCCGGACCGGACCCGGACCCTCCTTGTCCACCGCAATGCCCGTCCGGCTGACGCCCACTTGGGCAAATACAACGGACTTGGCGGCAAAATGCGGCCAAACGAGGATGTCCTCACCTGCCTCACCAGAGAAATCAAGGAAGAAGCCGGAATCGACTGCGAGGAGATCTTGTTGCGCGGAACCATCAACTGGCCCGGTTTCGGGCCGCAGGGGGAAGACTGGCTGGGCTTTATCTTCCGGATCGACCGCTTCCACGGCACGCCTTTTCCAAAAAATGAAGAAGGGGTGCTCGCCTGGCACCCCATTGATCACCTGCACCTCCTGCCGATGTGGGAGGGAGACCGCTATTTCCTGCCTCTGGTTTTTGATTCCGACCCCCGCATCTTCCATGGCTACCTTCCGTACAAGAACGGGCGGCCACTGAGCTGGAACTTCACCAGAATCTGATTTTCATCGCCCCCGACCGGGAGCATCTTTTGCTTATCAGCCGCAGCTTCTGGCGGTATTGGGGTCCCAGGTGTCATAGGCCTTGCTGTAAAGATAATCATTTACATTCAGCAAATCTGCGGGGGAAAGCCCGGCCCAGGAGCCGTCCTGGGCGCATTGCACGTTTTTCCTATAAAATACGGCGTTCCAGCCCCGCATGGTCCGTGAATCCTCATTCAGGTACCGGGCACCCCGTTCGTTCCCCCTGAAATGGCAGCTTTTACAATTACTTTTATACAGCGTATACCCCGCCCGGGCATTTTTATACTCCAAGGCTCGGCTGGTCTGGGTTGCCGGATCAAAACGGTAGACCGTCTCTCCACCCCCATCCTTGGCAAATACCCTGGTCTGAGACAGCGATACCAGGAATGCCGCCGTCACGACAATAACCGCAGTTTTTCCTTTCATCTTGAAACCTCCTGCATTGCGATTGAGACATTCCGCACGACAGGCGATGCAATCGTTGCATCAACCTGCCTCCCAAGCCCCGTTATCTTGAACTGTGCCCCACATTTGCAGACCTAAAATATACCACAATGTGACACAAGCCCCCTGAAAATCATTCCCAGACTACCACATCTTCCCAGCCGCCTCCTCATTCTCCGCCGGTTTCCGGAAAAACCATCCTTAATTAACCGGCTGATAAAACTACATAAATATATTGTTTTTGCCTTGTTTTTCATGTTTATACTGATATGGTTTCTTTATTCTCCCTGTTGGGTCAAGAAAACACAAGGTCAATAATCATGCTCTCATGCATACGCTGGATGCATTCATGCTCACCGGAACAATGATGGGCCGCAGCCTCCGAGTCCTCGCGCTTTTTTGCTTCCTGGCTGCCCCGGCAACTGCCCAGGCCCAGCCGATGCCGGTGGTTATTGTCCCGGGGCATGGCTCATATCCCCTGACAAACCATCTTGAAATCCTTGAAGATCCAACCAGAAATCTTACGATCAGCGATATCGTTTCAGGGCAAACCAAGGCCCGGTTTGCCCCCGCTTCCGCCGACACCCCCAGCTTCGGTTTTACCCCTTCGGCTGTCTGGGCTCGTCTTACCGTAAAAAACAGCCTGTCTCATCCAGCGGAATACTTTCTCGAAGTAAAATATCCTCTTCTCGATCATCTGGATTTGTATACCCCGACCGGCACCGGCGCCTTCACCATCCTCAAGGCCGGCGACAGCCTTCCTTTCAAACAGAGAACCATCCAGCACAAGAACAACATTTTCCCGGTCAGGCTTGCATCGGGCGAAGAGAAAACCCTCTATCTCCGCTGTGAGACAACCAGCTCCATGAACCTGCCGCTCACCCTGCATTCCCCTGCCTGCCTGACCGGAGAAATCAGCCTGGAGCAGACCCTGTTGGGCATCTATTACGGCATCCTGCTGGTTATGATGATCTACAATTTTTTCATCTATCTTGTCCTCAAGGACAGCACCTATCTCTATTATGTTCTTTTCGTCTTCACCTACATGCTGTTCCAGTTGAGCGTCAACGGCATGGCTTTCCAGTATTTCTGGCCCGGCCAGATCTGGTGGGCCAATAACTGTACGCCTTTTTTTATCTTCCTCGCCTACATCTTCGCCACCCAGTTCACCCGAAACATTCTCGACACAGCAAAAAACGTTCCCAAAATTGACGCCATTCTCCAGACAGGCCTTGCCCTTTCCATTATTGGCGCCGTCCTGACACTTTTTGTCGGCTACAATCTGAGCATCCGATTGGCGACCTTGATGAGCCTGACGGTGGCTGTCCTGATCGCTGCAGGCTTTATCTGCATGATCAAAGGCTACCGCCCGGCCCGTTATTATTTCCTGGCCTGGTCTGTTTCCATGCTGGGAGTAACGGTATATGCCCTGAAAACCTTCGGCCTCCTGCCCCACATCTTCATTACCCACTGGGGAATCCAGCTCGGTTCGGCCTGGGAGGTCATCCTTTTGTCCATGGGGCTCGCCGATCGTTTCCAGCTCATGAAACAGGAAAAGGAGCAGATGCAGACCGTTTATGCCGGACAGATCGAAGAAGCCCACTGCGAACTGGAAAAATCATTCCGGGAACTGGAACAGTTCAAAAACTCCCTGGAAGCCCTGGTTGAAGAACGCACGACAGATCTGAGCCGGGTCAATGAAAACCTTGCCCGGGAAGTAAGGAGCCGAAAAAAAGCGGAAGCACGGGCAGATGCGGCCAGCAAGGCAAAATCACAGTTTCTGGCCTCCATGAGCCATGAGATTCGCACCCCGATGAACGCCATCCTCGGCATGGCGAACATGGCGGTAAAAATAGCGGAAACAGCAAAACTGCAACGGTATCTCGCCATCATCCAGGATTCCGGCAAGGCGTTGCTTACCCTGATCAACGACATCCTTGACTTCTCGAAAATCGAAGCCGGTCGCCTTGATCTCGAATACGCCAATTTTGATCTGCGGGAAACCGTGGAGAGCCTTGCGGACCTGTTCGGCAAGCAAGCCGCCGACAAAAACCTTGAATTACTGCTCAACGTGCATGGCAACTCCCCCTGCGCCATAATTGGAGATTCCCTCCGCCTGCGGCAGATTCTGATCAACCTTGTCAACAACGCCATCAAGTTTACGGAAAAAGGCGAGGTCGCAATCACGGCGCACTGTGAAAAACAGAACGACGACAAAGCAGTGCTGCATTTTTCCGTGCGGGATACCGGCAGCGGGATCAACCATGACCAGATCAGGCAGCTTTTCAGCGAATACACCCAGGCAGACAGCTCGACCTCCAGGCTTTACGGGGGAACCGGCCTTGGTCTTGCCATCAGCAGGCAGCTGGTCACCCTGATGGACGGGGAAATCAACGCCGAAAGCGAGCCGGGCAAGGGCAGCACCTTCCACTTCACCATCCGGGTGCAACTGCAACCTCCTGAAAAACAACACCCCCTCACTCTTCCTGCCTCGGGCTCCAACGCCAGGGTTCTGGTGGCGACAGGTCATCCGGCCCTGCGGGAAACCTTGCTGGAGACGCTCACCGGCTTCGGCTGCAGGGCCGAAGCCCTTTCACTTTCGGCACAAGACGGCTCTCCCCTGCCCATTGCCCTACTGACCCAGGATCACGCGCTTCTTGTTCTCGACAGTTCCCTGGCCGGACTCGACCTGCCTCTTTTTTTGAGAGAGCGCAGCGCCAACCAACCGGGCACACGAGAAATTCCGGTCATTATTCTCACTCCGCTCGACACGGAAACCGCCCCTGAAGGCCTCAAGGACTGCCCCGGAATCATCCTCCTGAACAAACCGGTCAAGCAATCATACCTGTATGAAGCGATTGGTGCCTGTCTGGGAACACCCCCCTCACCGGTCACCCCCCTTTCGCCTCCGCCGGAAAGCGACAAAAAACAGTTCAAGACCCTGGCCGGCAAACAGGTGCTGGTGGTCGAGGACGACCCGCTAAACCAGATGATGACAAGTCAACTCTTGACAAGAGTCGGCATTCTGGTTGATATAGCTGGCAACGGTCAAGAGGCGCTCAACGCCCTGCAAGGCAAAATCTATGACGCAGTGCTGATGGATGTCATGATGCCGGAGATGGACGGTCTGGCTGCAACCAAGGCCATCCGCCAGACCCTGCGGCTTGACCTGCCCATTATCGCCCTCACAGCCAACGCCATCAAGGGCGACCGGGAAAAATGCCTTGAAGCCGGCATGGACGAGTATCTGACCAAGCCCGTGGAAATTCAGCGTCTGTACCAGACCCTGAAAAGATTACTGGTCTCGTAAATTAAAAAAAAAGCGGTCAGCGGATGGGCTTTCCCCCCATCGGCGCAGATCCGCGACACAGGTAAGCACGCCGGCGAGACTCCAAAATCAAGGAGTACAGTATGCCAACCATCGCCTGCCACTTTGCTTCCTGCTGTAATCGCGGCTTTCCGAAGTCTTGCGCTTCTCTGCGATTTCAACAAAAATTAACTGCCATGCGATCATGATCCCCATCACCATAACAACCTTAAACCTGCTCCTGGAAGAAAGCTCTCGATCCTTCGAAAACCGGCCTGCGGTGGGTTTCGCCTTCCAACCGTCCGTGCGCTATGGGGAGTTCCGCCAAAACGCGCTGGAGGTCGCGGCCCTGCTCAAGGAGCGCGGCATCAAAAAAGGCGACCGGGTGGCGATCCTCGCCGACAACTCCCCCCAGTGGGGCATGGCTTATTTCGGCATCGTCCGCCTGGGGGCGATCGCCGTCCCGATTCTTCCCGATTTCCCGGAAGCCGATGTCAAGCACATCCTGAGTGAGGCCGGGGCAAAGATTCTTTTCACCACCCAGCGTCAGCTGGAAAAGCTCTACGAGCTTCCCGGCAACCAACTCAGGACCGTAATCACTCTGGATGACGCTGCCGACCAGAACAACGTGGTGGCCACCCTCCTCTTCAGCCAATTTCTTGCTGCCGCCGGGGAATTGCCGGAAAAGAAAAAATCCCTGGCTGCGGATCTGGCCGACCCGGACGACACCGCCTCGATCATATACACCTCCGGCACCTCGGGCCATGCCAAGGCGGTGATGCTGAGCCACCACAACTTTATCAGCAATGTCCGCGCCACCTTGTCCATCTTTCCCGATGAACCCGTGCAGGGCTGGACCTTTCTTTCTATCCTGCCCATGTCCCACGCCTATGAGTTCACCACCAGCTTTCTGGTGCCTCTGGCCACGGGCTCCCGCATCGTCTATGCAGGCAAGACTCCGACCCCGACCGTTCTTGAACGGATTTGCAGGCAGGAACAGCCCACCATCATGTGCCTGGTGCCCATGGTCATGGAAAAGATCTACAAAAAAAAGGTTCTCCCGGTCATCACCGCCAATATTCTCATGCGGACGGCCATGAAGATGCCCCTGGTCCGCCGGAAAATCCTGCAAAAAATCGGCCGGAAATTACAGATATTTTTCGGGGGCAAGCTGAAACTTCTCGCCATCGGCGGCGCCCCCCTCAACATCGAGGTGGAACGGTTCCTGGCCGAGGCCGAACTCCCTTACCTGGTGGGCTACGGCCTGACCGAAGCCTCGCCCTTGGTCAGCGCCGGGCCGTGCGGCGCCCCGAGCATCTCCCTGGGCTCTGCAGGCAAACCCGTGCGGGATGTGGAGGTCCGGATCAACAAGCCGAATCCTGAAACGGGCTTAGGCGAAATCCTGGTTAAGGGACCCAATGTAATGCAGGGATACCGCGGCAATCCCGAGGCGACCGAGGAAGTTCTCTCCCCCGACGGCTGGCTGGCCACCGGTGATCTCGGCTTTCTGGATCCGCAGGGCAATCTCGTTATCAAAGGACGTTCCAAGAGCGTGATTGTCCTCTCCCATGGCGAGAACATCTATCCAGAGTCCATCGAGGAGAAGATCAACGCCTTCCAGCATGCGGCGGAATCGCTGGTGCGCGAACGCAACAACCGGCTGGAAGCCTTGATCTACCTCGACTACGAACTGATCGACGCGGAAACCAGCGGCAAGGATCAGGCCCGGCAGCTGGCGCATATCGCCGAGATTCTCGCGGAGATCAAAAACCAGGTGAACCGGCAGCTGCCCCCGTACGCACAGCTTTCCCAGGTAAGCGAACACCGCGAGCCATTTACCAAGACCGCGACCCACAAAATAAAGCGCTATCTTTACACCAGCCCTGCCTGACCCGATGACCACGAAAAAAGGAGTGGAGATGAAAAAGAAAATCGCTGTTGTCGCCCTGACCGGAATACTGGCTGCCGGCCCCGCCTTTGCCTCGGGGTATCGGATACCGGAGCAGTCTACAAATTCTGTAGCGCTCAGTAACGCATATG
>JAZDIS010000004.1:0-2370 GCA_043804705.1 Pseudomonadota bacterium
CCGATGACAAAGCAGATGCGGTGCTGCTGGACCGTTATGTTCAGGAAATCACCATGCCCGCGTAGCCGACTACCTGGTTGGTGTCGCCGCTGGCCTCGCCGGAGTCGGTGTACCGGATGAGCCTGGCCTGGGTTGCCCCCAACCGGAGGGCGGCGACCAGGGCGATGGTGGCGGGCATGATGCCGCACATGGTGATGCCCTTGTCCAGCACCGTGTTGTACAACCCTTCCGGGTCCAGGGCCTCAAGCCGGCGGATGGCCAGGGAATCCTTTGCCGTGGCGGACTCCCGGGATTCGTAATGGGTCATGTCCGAGCTGGCCACGATGAGGACGGTTTTGCCGTATTGCTCAATGGTGGCGGCGAGCGCTTCCCCGACAATCCGGCAGGACTTGAAGGAAAGATGGGAGATCACCATGGGGGTCAGGGTCATGTCGGGCCGGAAATACTGTAAAAACGGCACCTGGACCTCCAGGGAATGTTCAAACCGGTGGGCCAGGGTGTCTGCCGTGATCAGCTCAGTTTGAGCAAGGAGGCTGTGGGCAAGGACGCTGTTGATCTTCACCTCGCCCAGAGGCATGCTCCAGATCCCTTTCTCCATCAGGGCCACGGGCGCGCCGTAGCCGTGATGATTGGGGCCCATGACCACGATGTCCTGGGGGATTTCTACTGCGGCGAAGGTTTCCCCGGCCACGCCCCCGGAGTAGATGTACCCGGCATGGGGCGAGACCACGGCCAGGGCTTTGTGTTTGGTTGCTGTGGAAGGAATGAGGCGTTCGAGGGTGCTTCTGAGGGTGGCGGGATCTCCGGGGTAAAACTGATGGGCAACCGCAGGCTCTCGCTTCATGGCAGACCTCCAGACGCAATTGAGGGAAACAGGCAAAAACGTGTTTCACTCATTATAGCCCAGAAAGCGGGAGCGGATCAAAGGGATATGCAGAAAAAGCAGCTTAGGGAAGTTTTACCTGCCAGGCAGTGCCGGCGGGGCCATCCTTCAGCTCAATGCCCTGGGCCAGAAGCTGGTCGCGGATCTCATCGGCCCGGGCCCAGTTCATTGCTTCTCGGGCGGCGGTTCGCTCCGCGATACCCTTTTCGATCTCTTCCGGGGTTACGGCGAGGGTCTTGAGGATTTTTTCCTGCTCTTTGTGCATGTATTGCACCGGCTCTTCGTTGAGCAACCCCAGGGTGTTGGCCATTTCCCTGGTGGTTTTCGCGCCTTGCTTGAGCAGTTGCAGATCGAGGCTGGCCGGTTTTCCCGGCAGATGCTGACGGATCTTGTTGAGGACTTTCACCCCTTCGAAAAGATGCCCCAGGGCCTGGGCCGAATTGAAATCATTGTCCATGGCCTTGAGGAAACGCTCGGCCAGGGCCTCGATCTTCTCCCGGTCTGTCTTGGAAATGGCGCTGGAGGCCTGGTCATTGCCGGAGGCGGGCAGTTGCTCGATCTCCGCCAGACAGGTGTACAACCGGTTGAGCCCGGCCACCGCATCGAGCAGGGCTGCTTCCGAATAGTCCAGCGGGTTGCGGTAATGGGTGGAGAAGATGAAGAGCCGCAAGGCCTCCGGGGCAAATTTGGCGAGAACCTCCCGGATGGTGAGGAAGTTGCCCAGGGACTTGGACATCTTTTCCTCTTTGATCGTGACAAAGCCGTGGTGTACCCAGTACTTGACGAACTCTTCCCCGGTGGCGCCTTCACTTTGGGCCATTTCGTTTTCATGGTGGGGGAAGACCAGGTCCTTGCCGCCGCCGTGGATATCAAAGGAGTTGCCCAGGTATTTGCGGCTCATGGCCGAGCATTCGATGTGCCAGCCGGGACGGCCTGGACCCCAAGGGCTTTCCCAGGTGGGTTCTCCCGGCTTGCTCCCCTTCCAGAGGGCGAAATCCATGGGGTGTTCTTTTTTCTCGTTCACCGAGATGCGGGCGCCTGCCTGCATGTCTTCCAGGTTGCGGCCGGAAAGGGAGCCGTAGCCGCCGAAACCGGTAACTCTGAAGTAGACATCGGTGTCAACCTGATAGGCGAGGCCCTTTTTGATGAGATCTTCGACCAGCTCGATTATCTCCGGCAGATGTTCGGTGGCTTTTGGCTCAATGGTGGGGGAGAGAACGCCGAGGCTGGCCATGTCTTCGTGGAACATGGCGATGAAGCGGCTGGAAAGCTCTTCGCAGGTGGTATTTTGTTCCTGAGCCCGCTTGATGATCTTGTCGTCGATGTCGGTGAAGTTGCGGACAAAGGTGACATCGTAGCCCCGATAGCGCAGATAGCGGACAATCATGTCGAAAACCAGGGCTGACCTGGCATGGCCTATATGGCAGTAATCGTAAGCGGTGATGCCGCAGACGTAGAGTTTTACCTTGCCCTCTTCCATGGTGACA
>JAZDIS010000005.1:0-2420 GCA_043804705.1 Pseudomonadota bacterium
ATATCCACAGCCGCCTCATAGTTTCCTTCCGCGATTGCGGCCACATAATTCGGTACGTCAATGCCGGCCGGGCAGGCATGCTGACAGGCCGAAATCACCATGGCATCGCAGGAAGCACCTGCGCAGCGATGCTCCCTGATATGGTATTCATATTCCTTCGTGAAATATTTGAGGGTCGAGAGGGCCGGCTTGGGACAGGTCTGGCCCAGACCGCACAGGGATGATTCCATGATGTTTTCTCCAAGCTCTTTTATCGTCTCCAGATCCTCGATCCTTCCCTTTCCATGGGTAATTCGCGTCAGAATTTCCAGGAGCTGGGTCGTCCCGATACGGCACGGCACGCATTTACCGCACGATTCGGACTGAGTGAAAGCGAGAAAAAACCGGGCGATCTCCACCATACAGTTGTTTTCATCCATGACCACCATGCCGCCCGAGCCCATGATGGCGCCGATTCGCTGAAGCGTGTCGTAGTCGATCGGCAGATTAATGAACTGGGCCGGCACGCACCCGCCGGAAGGTCCGCCCATCTGAACTGCCTTGAATTGCCTGCCCTTGGGAATGCCTCCGCCGATATCGTAAACGACATCCTTTATAGTAACCCCGATGGGAACCTCCACCAGCCCGGTATTGTTGACCTTGCCGGTTAGGGAGAAGATCTTGGTGCCCTTGCTGTTCTCCGTACCGAGCGAGGCATACCATCCGGCTCCGTGATTGATAATCAGAGGTATGTTGGCCCAGGTCTCCACATTATTGATATTGGTGGGTTTGCCGTCCAGACCGGCCTGCGCCGGAAACGGCGGCCTGGACCGGGGCATGCCGCGCTTACCCTCAACGGAGGCCATGAGCGCGGTTTCCTCGCCGCAGACAAAGGCGCCGGCCCCCATGTTGAGCATCATCTCAAAGTTGAAACCGGTGCCCAGAATATTTTTTCCGAGCATTCCGAGTTCCTTCATCTGACCGATGGCCATATGCAGGTGCTCCACCGCCAGTGGATATTCCTCGCGCACATAAATGACTCCATATTCGGCACCGATGGCGTAGGCGCCGATGAGCATGCCTTCCAGCACAGCGTGAGGATCACCTTCCAGCACTGCGCGGTCCATGAATGCGCCGGGATCCCCTTCATCCGCGTTGCAGACAATATATTTGGGCCGGCCGGCCGCCTGCCGCGTGAACTTCCACTTGCTGCCGGTGGGAAAACCGGCCCCGCCCCGCCCCCTTAGCTTGGCGGCAGTGACTTCCCCGATGACCTCATCCGGAGTCATCCGGGTCAGCGCCTTGCTCAGGCCACGGTAACCGCCGGCCGCGATATAGTCGTCAATGCGCGTCGGATCTATGTGACCGCAGTTGGCCAATACCCGGCGTACCTGCTTTCCGAAAAAAGGGATGTCTTTTTCATACCGGATCGCCTTTTTTGTTTCCGGATCCACATAGAGAAGTCGTTGAACCGGATCACCGCCGAGAATGGTTTTAGTCACGATATCAGGCACATCTTCCGGTGTCACCTGGATATAAAAGATATTTTCCGGTTCGATGGACATGACCGGTCCCTTTTCACAAAAGCCCCGGCATCCGGTTTTTTTCACATCGATCTTATCCGACAACCCCCGGTCCGATAACTCCCGGCGGAGTGTTTCAATGATTTTAAGGGACCCGCCCGCCCGGCACCCGGTCGTGCAGCAAATCTTGGCCGCCGGCCTGCTGTCATCGCGGGCGCGCAGAATGTCCTGCCTGAATGCTTCCAGATGCGAAGGGGTTTCGAGATGTTTAAGTGTCGCCATATGCCTGCATCCTGATAAGGGTGTCCGTTTGTTTACTGAGTCTCTTCTTCGTGCCCGGATTTCCCGTATTCGGCCAATGTCGAACTCACCTTGGGAGGAGAGAGCTTGCCGAAATAGTTCTTATTTACCATCATTGTCGGGGCCAGGGCGCATGCTCCCAGACAGGCGGCGGTTTCCAGTGTAAACCGGAAATCCGGCGTGGTCTCGCCCTCCCCGACAGCCAGCTCCTTTTTCATGAGCCGTATAATACTTTCGCTGCCCTTCACATGACAGGCTGTTCCCCTGCAGACCTTGATCACGTATTTGCCCTTCGGCTCAAGTGAAAAACCGGCAAAAAAGCTTATCACTCCCTGCACATGACTGGGGTGAAGATGAAGGGCCTCTGCAATAGGAACGATTGTCTCCGGAGGAATGTAACCGAATTTTTCCTGCACTTTCTGCAGCATGGGTATAAGACCCCATTTGTAATCGCGATAGGCATTGACGATCTCGTTCAATTCTGCCCAGTCGATTTCCTTTGGATCCATGCCGGTTTCCCTTTCATATTTTTTCCATTTTTACCCGACAATAAGTCCATCCGGATGATTCTTCTGAAAAAAGAGGTGTCAGCGGTATCAGACAACGGGCGTCATTATG
>JAZDIS010000006.1:0-13135 GCA_043804705.1 Pseudomonadota bacterium
GGTTTTACTTCTCCATATTTATCCTGGGACTGCGGGTCTTCGGCTTTATTTTTCTGGCCTGGCCAGGGCTTTCTTCCGCGCAATCAGCCTATTATCATGACGGTAAACGGAAGATTCCCCTGGTTCAGGTGGCGGAATTCGGAAACAAAATTTTCGCCGTCCGGTCCGATCCGGCCGGGGCTCTGAAGATTTCCGATGAAAATTTTTATGTTGTCTATCCTAAGGAATGGGATGCCCGGAGCATAGGAGCCCTTGAGGACCGTTACAGACTCAGCCCTTCAGGGATAAGAGCCTTTGCTTCCATTCGTTTTTACCGGGCCGCATCGGCAAAGGAAGCCATGGTCTTGGCGAACAGGATCGCGGAAGAGACCTTGGTGTCCGGATCGGCTCCTCTCTGGTTTGAACAGGTGTTCCGGCGCACAGTCCAGGATGATCCCCTGTTTGCCGAGCAGTGGTTTCTGCACAACATCGGGCAGCATGGCGGGGTGGCCGGTCAGGATATTAACGTGACGGGGGTCTGGCCGGACTATGACGGGAGGGGGGTCGTGTTGGGAGTTGTTGACGATGGACTTGAGCTGGGGCATCCTGATCTCGCCCCCAATGTCTCGCCTTTGTGGCACTATGATTATGTTGACAACGATGCGGATCCGACCGCCGGCGCCCATGGAACAGAGGTGGCCGGAGTGGCGGCGGCCAGAGCTTTCAACGGCAGGGGGGGGCGGGGGGTGGCGCCGGGCGCACAGCTGGTTGGTCTGCGTCTTCTGGATGAAGCCGGCTTTATTGATGAGTTGGCCGAGGTCGAAGCCTTCAGTAATGGTGCGGGTGTTATTGATGTTTTTAACAACAGCTGGGGCCCCCCTGATGGTGAGGACGGCGCTTTCGTAGGACCATCGCTCCTGGTCCGGACGGCGATGGAGGAAGCCATTGCCCACGGGCGGCGCGGGCTTGGTAATATTTTCGTCTGGGCTGCGGGAAACGGCGGTCCGACGGATAACTCGAATTTGGACGGTTACGCCAACCTGCGGTATACCATCGCGGTAACCGCCACCACCAATACCGGGCAGGCCGCCCCGTATGCCGAGCCGGGAGCCAATATTCTGGTGAATGCCCCTTCGGGCGGCGGAAGTGCCGAAGTGGCAACCACGGATAGAACCGGGGCAGCAGGCGAGAATTCCGGCAACACTTTCGATGATTGTGCCGATCCGGATTACACCACGATTTTTAGCGGCACCTCGTCTTCCGCGGCAGTGGTCTCCGGTTTGGCCGCCCTGATGCTTGAGGCGAATCCGGGCTTGAGCTGGCGGGATGTTCAGGCTGTCCTGGCATTATCCGCCCAGAAAAATGATCCGCGGCATGGTTCCTGGAAAGAAAATGGGGTAGGTTTTCCGGTGAGCACTCAATACGGATTCGGACGGGTTGATGCCGCCGCTGCGGTTAGAACGGCGCTGGCCTGGCGCGATCCGGTGGCGCAGGAGCAGGAATCGGCGCAGTATGTCAGGAATATACGCAGGGGTATTCCTGACAATGACCCCGCCGGAGTTTCCGATTCCATCGAGGTGGCGGAAAATCTGCGGGTTGAATCCGTGGAGGTTACGGTGAATATCCCGGATCATACCTATTGGGGGGATATCGATATCCGCCTGGTGTCGCCGTCCGGGACCGAGGTGCAGCTTGCGAGTTCCCGGTATCTTACTCCAGCGTTCCTGGGCTCGGGATACCAGCTCTGGACCCTGGGTGATGTTCTGCATGCAGGCGAGCTGAGCCGGGGAACCTGGCGGATCATGGTTTCGGATCGGGAAGCGGCCGATGTCGGCACCTTGTTTTCCTGGGCCATGAAAATTTATGGTACCCCTGTGCCTGAGACAGTTGCTGCCCTGCCCCTTGGCTGCGCACCCCGGATTTTTGGAACCGAGGCTGTCTCTATAGGGAGAATCGCGGCCGGCGTCAATCATCATGGCAGTCAGTTCAGCCGCAGTGCATCAGGAACAGGCTCTGAGGATTTCATGATTCTCTTCGGCCTTCAGGGGGTGCTTCCCTTTACGAAAGCTCATGCCTTTGCCTTCCATGAAAGCGGAGAAGGACTTGCGGTCCTGTATGTGAGAACCGATGCGGGCTGGGTGGTGTGGAACGGCGGCTTGGCGGACCTGCCTGGTTTCATGCCCCCCGGCGCGGCAGGATCGGGAGGGACTGCGGTGTTGTTTCATGGCAGGCTGGGTTCCGGGCGCTATACCGTCTATGTCGGATATACCTCGCAACAGGGTGAACTCCTTTACTGCCCCGAGCCGTTGCAGATTACCGTTGAATGATGCTCTGTATTTTTCGTTTTTTTGCGCTTCCAGGTTGCAGGCGGGGGAAAAATAGAATAGGTAAGGCGGATATGATGCCGTGCGGAACTTTAAACGCGACCACCGCCTTTGTTGTGGCTATTGGGGAGGATAGAGATGAGTGAAAAACAACCAACCATTGACATAATAGCAGATATTTTCTGTCAGGCAGTCAAGAAGACCCTGGATAAGAGTACCAAGAAGGCCATTAAATATTCTAAAACCATTCAGGTTATTCCCAAAGTGAGCCTGCGGCCGGAAATCGGCTGTTTTGTTCAGTTTACCGGTGACTATGACGGATTGGTGGTGGTGAATTTTTCCGCCGGCGCGGCCATGGAGCTCTACCGGAGTTACATGCTTGCCATGGGGATGCCGGAGAGCGAGCTGGCCAAGGATTCGACCGCAGCCGAGGTGGTTGACACCATGGGGGAGATGACCAACCAGTTCATGGGCAAGGCCATGCAGATGGTGGAAGGCAGGTTTGATCTCACCTCTTACATCGGCCAGCCCAAGGCCCTGTCCCTGAACACCGCCATCACCCTTACACCGGATCTTGATTTTCAGGACAACCGGCGGCTGGTCTTCAGTCTGGAGACCCACCGGTTTTATATGGAAATGGCTCTGGAGCGGACGGAGTTTGTCTCCTTGTAACTGTCCAGCAGTTCATCCCGTAGTTTTTTTAATTTCTGCATCAAGCTGGGTAGTTTGTCTCCTCCTGTTGATTCATTCATGTAAATGGCTGCCTCCGGGCAGCCATTTTTTTTGGCAGAGGCTGGGAAAGGGCCTTGATCGTCATGGAGGGCAGCCGGGCTTTTGCCTTTCAAAACGCCCGGTCTTACTGTATAAGATAAAGTTTCTCCCAAATTCGTTCATTTCTTGATTTTTTATATTCTTGGAGGTGGGTCATGTCGAAGTGCAGCAGTGGAACCTGTGGCAGTAAGAAAGCGAGTGGCTGCGGCTCCGCCGATGCGGCGGTGGCTCAGCAGAATACGGCGATCGCCGCCTCTCTGGACCGGATAAAAAACAAGATCCTGGTGATGAGCGGCAAGGGCGGGGTCGGCAAAAGTACCGTGTCGGTGAATCTGGCCTTGGGTCTTGCGCAAAAAGGATACAAAGTCGGCCTCATGGATGTTGATCTCCACGGCCCGGATATCGTCCGCATGCTCGGCATGCCTGGCCGGATGGACGGCGAGCTCACCAAGGACGGCAAGATGCCGCCCCTGCAATACAACGACCATCTCAAGGTCATCTCGCTGGAAAGCATGATGGAGAACCGGGACGAGCCCATCATCTGGCGCGGCCCCCTGAAGAATCAGGCGATCCGCCAGTTTATTGCCGATGTGAATTGGGGCGATCTGGATTATCTGGTCATCGACGCGCCTCCGGGCACCGGGGACGAGCCCATGACCGTGGCCCACACCATCAAGGACGCCAAGGCCCTGGTCGTGACCACCCCCCAGAATATCGCCCTGGCCGATGTGCGCAAATCCATCAATTTCTGCAAGCACGTTTCCATGAAGATCGTCGGGATTGTCGAGAATATGAGCGGTTTTATCTGCCCGCACTGCGACAAGACGGCGGATATCTTCAAGACCGGCGGCGGCGAGCAGCTGGCCACGGAATTTTCCGTGCCTTTCCTGGGCAGGATTCCTGTTGATCCCAGGGTGGTGATCGCCGGGGATGACGGCAAGCCCTATCTTTCTTCCGGGGCCATGAGTCCGGCCACCCAGGCGTTTGAGGCGTTTTTGGCCAAGGTCGAGAAGGAGCTGCCCATCAACACGGCGGCCGTTTCCATTCCAATGGCCAAGGGTGCATCAAGCTGCGGTTGCGGTACCGGGCCCTGTAACCCAACCACCTGCGATTGCTGAGAGTGCCGGATATGATCGTCAAACAGCTGACCGTGGGCTCCATGGCTGTGTGTTGCTATGTGGTGGGCTGCGAAGAGACCAAGAAGTGCTGCATCATTGATCCCGGCGGCAATGAGGAGAAGATTCTCGCTTTCTGCCGGGGGGAAGGGCTCAGCGTTGAAGCGATTCTCTGCACCCATGGCCATCCGGATCATGTCTGCGGCAATGCGGTGATCCAGCAGGCCACCGGCGCACCCATCGTCATGCATGCGGCGGATGCCGAGTTTTTTGCCAGGCCGGAGGTTATCGAGTATTTCTCCATGCTCGGTCTGCCGCCATCGCCGCCGGTGGACAGGACTGTTGCCGATGGCGAGGCAATCGGCATCGGCACGCTCACCCTTACGGTTCTCCATACACCGGGGCATACCCCGGGCGGGATCTGTCTTTATGCCGCGCCCCATCTTTTCACCGGCGACACTCTGTTTGTCGAAGGGCTGGGGCGCACCGATTTTCCCGGCGGCGACACCAAGCAGCTGCTCGCGTCCATCAAGGAGAAGATTCTGCTCCTGCCCGCGGAGACCGTGGTCTGGCCGGGGCATGGCTATGGCGGGGCCAGATCCACCGTGGGCGAAGAAGCCCGTCACAATCCATATTTGCAAGGGAACTGGTAGCAGATGCGGGAGATCGTCCTCGGCACGGCCGGCCATGTGGACCACGGCAAGACCAGTCTGGTCAAGGCCCTTACCGGCATTGACACCGACCGGCTTAAGGAAGAGAAGAAACGGGGCATCACCATCGAGCTTGGTTTTGCCTTCCTTGATCTGCCCTGCGGCCATCGCCTCGGCATCATCGACGTGCCCGGCCACGAGCGCTTTGTGAAAAATATGGTGGCCTGTGCCACCGGCATTGATCTGCTCGCCTTTGTCATCGCGGCGGACGAGGGGATCATGCCCCAGACCAGGGAGCATTTCGAGATCTGCCGCCTGCTCGGGGTGAAACGGGGGCTGGTGATCCTCACCAAGAAGGACATGGTGGATGCGGAGTGGCTGGCGCTGGTGCAGGAGGATGTCCGCCAGTTCCTGGCCGGCAGCTTTCTCGAAGATGCGCCCATGGTCGCGGTTTCTTCCACCACCGGCGAGGGTATCGCCGAGGTCCGGGAGGTTCTCGACACCCTGGTGCGGGGCAGCGAGTTTTCCGAGGCCCATGGCCCGTTCCGTCTGCCCGTGGACCGGGTTTTCAGCATGAAGGGCTTCGGGGTGGTGGTTACCGGCACCTCCATCTCGGGCCGGATCGGGGTGGGCGAGGACATCACCGTCTATCCCCAGAATCACACCGCCAAGATTCGCGGCATCCAGGTGCATGGCCAGGATGTGGAGCTGGTCGAGGCGGGCAAGCGCACCGCCATCAACATCCAGGGGCTGGATACGGAGATGATTGCCCGGGGCAACATGCTTGCCACCCCCGGAACCCTCGCGCCCTCCTTTCTGCTGGACGCCGATTTTTTCTATCTCTCCGGTAACGCCAAACCCCTCAAGAACCGAAGCAGGGTGCGGGTACACATCGGCACCGCCGAGATCTTTGCGCGCCTTGTCCTGCTGGAGGATGAGGAGCTTTTTCCTGGAAACCGGGCCAACGTGCAGATCCTGCTTGAGGAGCCGTTCGGCGCCTGGCCCGGGGACCGCTATGTGGTGCGGAGTTATTCGCCGGTGGCCACCATCGGCGGCGGCGTTATCTGGAACGGGTCTCCGCCCAAGCGGCGACGCTTCAAGGAGGCGAACAGCCAGGTCTTTGCCCTGTACCAGGCGGGTGTGAGCGAAGATGTCTCCCTCCTGCATCTGCGGGAGGCAGGGGTTGCCGGACTCACCTTCGAGGCGCTCTGCGTGAAGATGGGCCAGTTCGGCAAGCGTTTTAGGAAGCAGCTTGACGGCCCCATCTCCAGCCGGAAGATCATCATGGTGGATTCGGAGAGGCAGCGCATGGTCGCGGCGGAAATCTTCGAGGCCATGGGTTCTTCGCTTCAGAAGATCCTGGCTGATTTTCATCGGGACAATTCGATGAAGCCGGGACTCTCCAAGGAAGAGCTGCGTTCCCGGTTGCCAGGTGACATGGATCAGCGGTTTTTTCAGCTGCTGCTCAATACCCTGGGCAAACAGGGGGTAATTGTGGTCGATGAAGCAATGGTCAGGCTGGCGAACCATCGGGTTTCTCTCAAGGCGGATGCCCTGAGCATCCGGGCGGAAATGGAAGCATTCTACTGCGAGGCGGGGCTGACCCCGCCCACAGTGCGGGAGGTGCAGGAACGGTTTGCCAAGTATCCCGCCCCCCTGGTCCGCGAGGTGCTTGATCTGCTGGTCCGCGAGCAGGTTTTGCTGAAGATCAGCGAGGATCTCTATTTTCAGGGGAGGGCTTTGGCGAACCTGCAGGAACAGCTGGTGGCCTTCATCCGAAAGGAAGGGGAGATCGACGCGCCGCGTTTTAAAAATCTCACCGGCCTGACCAGAAAATTTTCTATCCCTCTGCTGGAGTATTTTGATAAAATCAAGGTGACTATCCGGGTCGGCGACCGAAGGCTGCTTCGGGAGCGGCAGCCTTCGCCATGATAACCGGCAATATCAGCGGCCTGAAAACCGCCCAGCTGAAAGCGCTTGAGCGCATTGCCGGCCGACGGGTGAACCCCGATATGATCATCAGCCCGGAGCTGGCGAAAGAGCTCTGCGCGGCGGCCTTTGAGCTTGGCCGGCAGGTGGGGGTGTTGCTCAGCCGGTCCGGGCAGGTCGAAGCGGTAATGGCCGGGGATCACCGCTCCATCATGATCCCGGCACTCAAGCAGTTTCGGGCCTCGGGCGGGCGGCTCAAGGGGTTGCGTTGTGTGCATACCCATCTTGCGGGCGAGGATCTCAGCGAAGACGATCTGATGGATCTCCTTTTCTTGCGCCTGGATATGATGACCGTGGTCAAGATGGACCAGGGCGGGACAACTTGGCTTTATTCCGCCCATCTGGTGCCGCAACCGGTGGAGGGCCGCAACTGGGTCTTTCTGGAGCCGGAGATCCCCAGCCGACAACCCCGTTCGTGCCGGGAATTCATTGCCGGGCTCGAGGATGCGTTCGCCAAGGCCAGGCCGGTGCGGGAGATCGATGCGGGCCGGGATCGGGCGATTCTGATCAGCGTGACCCCGCTCTCCAAGGCCAAGGCCCAGGAGTCCATGGACGAACTCAGCGAGCTGGCGCGCTCCGCCGAGGTAATCGTTCTCGACACCGTGGTGCAGCGGCGGGAAAAGATCAATCCCCGCTTGATCCTGGGCAAGGGCAAGCTCGGCGAGATCATGCTCACCGCGCTGCGGCTCAACGCCAATCTGCGGATCTTCGACCAGGAGTTGAACCCTTCCCAGGTGCGCTCGATAACCGACCACACCGAGCTGCGGGTCATCGACCGGACCCAGCTGATCCTCGATATCTTTGCCCGGCGGGCCTTGAGCCGGGAAGGCAAGCTGCAGATCGAGATGGCCCAGCTCAAATACATGCTGCCCAGGTTGACCACCAGGGACGACGCCCTCTCCCGGCTCACCGGCGGCATCGGCGGTCGCGGCCCCGGCGAGACCCGCCTTGAAGTGGACCGCCGCCGCATCAACGACCGGTTGGGCAAACTGGGCAAAAAACTCAAGGAGGTCAGCCGGGAGCGGGAGCAACGACGGGCGCGGCGCCGCAAAAAGGACTTGCCGGTTCTTTCGCTGGTCGGCTATACCAATGCCGGGAAGTCGACCCTGCTCAATACCCTGACCAACAGCGCCATTGTCGCGGAGGACAAGCTGTTCGCCACCTTGGACCCGACCAGCCGGAGGCTGCGTTTCCCCGAGGATGTGGAGGTCATCATTACGGACACGGTGGGGTTTATCCGTCATCTTCCGGAGGAGCTGCTCAAGGCCTTCAAGGCTACCTTGGAGGAGCTGCACGAGGCGGACGTGCTCGTGCATGTCATCGACATCAGCAATCCCCGTTGCGCCGATCATATCCAGGTGGTGGAGGAGCTGCTGCGGGAGCTTGAGCTGGATACCCTTCCCTGTCTCAGGGTTTTTAACAAGATCGATCTGGTTGCGCCGGAGGTTGTTGCCGAACAGCTGCGGCTATACGATGCGGTGGCCCTAACCGCCCGTGATGCCGTAACCTTTGGTCCGTTTTTGGACAAGGCCAGGAGTCTGGTCCTGAAAAAATGGCAGAAGAGAGGGGGCGATGCACAGTTCGGGATTCAGGAGTCAGCCCCAGCCCCCGGCGTTTAATTTCATTCACCGATCTAACTGATTATGCGCACACTATCTTACAGGCGACACCTTCGCGGTCTTTTTTCTTTTCTGCTTGCCCTGGTTCTTTTCTGGGGCGGTTGGCAGCCGGCCCTTGCCCAGAATGCGACCATCGAGGAGTTGATTGTCACCAATTCCAGCACGGACCTGTTGTTGTTTCTGACGGTCAACAATGCCTTTACCAAGCAGATGGAGGAGGGGATTAAAAACGGTATCCCGGTGACCTTCAATTTTTATGTGAAGCTGGAGCGCAAACGCATGTGGATGAATCAGGAGCTTGTTTCCTTGAGGTTCGACCACACCCTGAGCTATGACACCCTGAAAGAGGAGTACTCCATTGTCCGTTCGGAACTGGCCGGTCAGGCATTCCGCACCAAATCGCTGGCCGAGGCGAAGAAGGTCATGGCGCAGCTCAATGGTTCTCAGATATTGTCGCTAAAGACTCTGTTGCCGGAGGCGGGATATCTGCTCCTGGTCAAGGCTAAACTTGCGGAAAAGACCCTGCCGCTTTATGTCCACTATGTGATTCCTTTCTGGAGCCTCTGGGATTTCGAAACCGAGTGGTACACCGTGGAGTTCAGGTATTAGCATGGATGTCGCCCCCGAGGACGTTCTCAGGAAAGATCGGCAGCGGCGCAAAAAGCGCATCCGCCTGGTCATTCTTACCTGTCTCGTTCTGGTCCCTCTGCTGACCTATTTGGAAACCAGGGTTGTGCAGCTGGGGGTCATTCCCTTTCCGGTCAGCGGCAATGTCCTGATCTTCGTACTCATCAACTTCAATGTCCTCCTTCTGCTGTTGATGGTTTTTCTGGTTCTCCGCAATCTGGCGCAGCTTGTCTTTGAGCGGCGGCGCCGTTTCCTGGGGACAAAACTTCGCTCCAAGCTGGTGATAGCCTTTGTTTCCATGTCATTTTTCCCGACCGGGCTGCTTTTTTTTATCGCTTTGCAGTTTGTCTCCACCAGCATGGATTACTGGTTCAATATTAATGTCGCCCGGTCGCTTGAGGAATCCATCTCTATCGCCAAGAATGTTTACCTGGAGGCGGAAAATCAGGTTGATCTCCAGGGTCGCTTGATCGCGGAACGGTTGGAGTCGAAACGCTTCGGGGATGTTGCCGGGGAAAATCTGACTCCCTTGTTGCAAGAAATTATGAAAAGTCATGGCCTGGCCGGAATCGAGGTGATCTCCGGACAAAGGGAGGTGCTGGCCCGAGCCTATCGGCCGGAAGTCGTCGGCGAGGGTGTCCCGGAGATTCCGCTGAACATGATTCGTAATGCCTATGCTGACAATAAAGAGCAGATAACCATCCAGCCGGTGGTGGCCGGGGAGCTGGTGCGAGGGGTGAGCCTGGTACGGATCGGCGGCTCCGGCGCCCGGCAGGGAGCGCTGGTCGTCTCCCTGCTTATTCCCCAGGAACGGGTTCTGAGGATGCAGACCATCTCCGCCGGTTACGAGGGCTACAAGCAGCTGATGATCCTCAAGGCCCCGATTAAAACCAGTCTACTGGTCATGCTGTTGATCGTCACCCTGTTGATCGTCTTTTGCGCGATCTGGTTCGCCTTTTATGTGGCCGGCGGCCTGACCGGTCCCATCGGCAGGCTGGCCGAGGCGACGCGGCGGGTGGCTGAGGGGGAACTGGATTTTGTTCTGGAAAAGACCTCGGGCGACGAGATGGGAACCCTGGTTGATTCCTTCAACCGGATGACCAGCGATCTTTCCGCCAGCAAAAGGCAGCTTGAGGAGGCAAATGCCGCCTTGCGTCAGGGAAATCTTGATGCCGAGACCAGGCGGCGCTACATGGAGATTGTTCTGCAAAGCGTGGCTGCAGGGGTTATCTCCCTGGATGAGGATGGCCGGATTACCACGATCAATCGATTTGCCGAGGAACTTCTTCGGATTGACCGCAGGGCCTTTGAAGGCAAGGAATATCGTGCGGTCCTCAGGCCGGAGCACCGGACTGTTCTGGAAGATTTTTTTGCCGAGCTCTCCCGCAGCGGCAAATCTTCCCTGGAAAGGCCGTTGCGCCTTACTGTGGGCGACGAAACCTTTTCGCTGCGGGTGAATGTGGCCCGGCTGGAAGACGAGAACAACCATCCTCTTGGCGTGGTCCTGGTGTTTGACAACCTCACCGAGCTGGAAAAGGCGCAACGGATGGCGGCCTGGCGTGAGGTGGCGCGGCGGATCGCCCATGAGGTAAAAAATCCTCTGACCCCGATCCAGCTTTCCGCCCAGCGACTCCGCAAGAGATACCTTGACCGGCTGGCCGGGGACCAGGAGGTTTTTGACGTCTGCACCAAAACCATTGTCAATCAGGTTGACGAGCTGAAAAAACTGGTCAGCGAATTTTCCAACTTCGCCCGGATGCCTGCGGTGCAAAAGACCTTGGGCAGTCTTGCCGAAATGGCCAACGAGGTGTTTATCCTTTATCAGGAGGCCCATAAGGACAGGCAGTTCCGGCTGCGGGTGGAGGGACCGATCCCACAGTTTTTCTTTGACTCCAAGCAGATGAAACGGGTGCTCATCAATCTGCTCAATAATGCCGTGGCCGCCACAGCCGGTGCCGGGGTGATCGAGATGGTCCTTACCTGTGAGGAGGAGCGCAATGTGGTTACCCTCGAGGTGCGTGATAATGGCTCCGGGGTCAGCGATCAGGACAAGCTGCGTCTCTTCGAGCCTTATTTTTCGAGGAAAAAGACCGGAACAGGTCTGGGGCTGGCTATTGCCAGCACGGTGGTGGCGGACCACCACGGCTACATCAGGGTCAGGGACAACGAGCCCCGAGGAGCCCGTTTTATTGTGGAGCTTCCCTTGGGTAATGGGTAGAAAACCTTGTTATCTGCCCATCCAGGCATGATATACTTGACAATGGCAGAAAAATTTCAGTGAAACGGTAGCAGCGAAGCGGCAATGGCGAAGACAATCCTTATAATTGACGATGAAGCGAGTATCCGCGAGTCTCTGTCCGGTATCCTGACGGACGAGGGATTTCAGGCGCTTTGCGCCGAGGATGGGCAGCAGGGGCTTGCCATGCTGGAGGAGGAGCAAGTTGATCTGGTTCTGCTCGATATCTGGATGCCGGGGCTGGACGGCCTGGAGGTGCTGAAAAGAATCAAGGGATCCCAAGCCGATTTGCCGGTGATCATGATCTCCGGACACGGCACCATTGAAACCGCAGTGCAGGCCACCAAGATGGGGGCCTATGATTTTATTGAAAAGCCGCCGTCCTACGACAAGATCATTCTTTCGATCAACAACGCCCTGGATCTTGTCCGGCTCAAAAAAGAGAACATGATTCTGCGCCAGCAGAGCCAGCGCGCTACTCAGCTCACCGGTAACTCGCCGGGCATGGTGGCACTCAGGCAGCTGGTGGAGCGGGTGGCGCCCACCGAGGCATGGGTTTTGATCCGGGGGGAGCATGGCACCGGTAAGGAGCTTGTGGCGCAGAGTATCCACCGGTTGTCAAAAAATGCGGCCAAGCCGATGATCGAGCTGAACTGCGCCGCCATTCCGGAAGAGCTGATCGAATCCGAGCTGTTCGGGCATGAAAAGGGCTCGTTCACCGGGGCCACCGCCAGCCGGCGGGGGAAGTTCGATCTGGCCGACGGCGGCACCCTCTTTTTGGACGAAATCGGTGACATGAGCCTTAAAACTCAGGCCAAGGTGCTGCGCATCCTTCAGGAGCAGAAATTTGAGCGGGTGGGCGGCTCGAAAACCATCCGGGTCGAGGTTCGGGTGCTGGCGGCTACCAACAAGGACCTTGAACTGGAGATCGAAAAGGGAACCTTCCGGGCGGATCTCTTCTACCGGCTCAACGTGGTGCCCATTCAGGTACCGCCCTTGCGGGAACGACCTGAGGATATTTCCCTGCTGGTCGCTGATTTCGTGGCGGACAACGCGAGAAAGGGCTTGGGGGAAAAGGATTTCAGCTCAGGCGCTCTGCTGGCCATGATGCGGCACGGTTGGCCGGGCAATGTCCGCGAACTGCGCAATTTTGTGGAGCGGGTCATGATTATGTACCCGGCGGAAACGGTTGACGAGGCCATGGTCGGACAGCTACTCGGCATTACTCCGGGGGAAGGCGCGTCATCGGCAGCAGGTCTGGAGGCGCTGTACCACACCTTGAGCTACAAAGAGGCCAAGAAGATTTTCGAACGGGATTTCCTCAAGGCCCGTCTCGCCGGCAATGAGGGAAATATTTCCCAGACCGCGGAACAAATTGGCCTGGAGCGGAGTCATCTGCACAGGAAGATGAAATCCCTCTCCCTGGATGAAGATTGATGGCGTCGCAAAAAAAAGCAAAAATGCCCCGGATCCGTAATACCGGTAAGCAAACCTGCGAGACTCAGGAGTCAAAGAGTTGCAAAGCAATAACCGTTGTAGGCGTGTTTTTCTGCGATTTCAACAAGAATAGCCACAGACTTTTTTGAAACCTGAGAGGATGCCATGAGCGAATACGACACCAGCCTTCCGGACCAGAAGGAGCTGGAAAAGGAAATCGGGGAGTATCTCACGAAAAAGTATGGGCAGAAGGTGAAAATCATCTCCAGCGGTCTGCTGCCCATGCCCCAAGGCGAGGAAAGCGAATCGGGGAAGCCGGGTGCAGGCGGTGCGGCGGATTTTCATTTTGACACCAATCCGGAAGATCTTATTGCCTATCTCGACGAAT
>JAZDIS010000007.1:0-6086 GCA_043804705.1 Pseudomonadota bacterium
ACAGGGTAAAATGCCTGGTGACCTATCCGGAAAAACTGGCCGCCGCGGAACAGGGCGCCATGGACCTGGCCGAGGTTGACCCATACATCCTGCTGGCCCGTGACATCATCGCCTTTTACACCCAGGATAACGCCGAACAGAAATGGGCGCCCCTGATCCAGGAATGCCTTTTTCTCAAAACGCTTGAGGGGTTTGAATCACAAAAAAATACCAAATTCGGGCAAACCAGCCACCTGAAGGCAACCATGGACATGATGGAGGCCTGGCACCTTCTCCCTGAAAATTTCGGCCATTTCCTGCGCTTCCGCGACTGGAAGTACAAGGAACTTGTTGCCTTTGGCGCCAAGGTACACGACTATCTCATCGAAACTTACAAAAGGCTGCGCTGGATCTTTAAAAGCTTTGGCGCAGACACGGGGTTGACCATTACCGAGCGGGACATCTCCATTCTCGGCCGCAAGCTGTTCACCTTCTACGAGCAGAAGGAAAACAAGATAGACTATATCCGCAGTGTTGCCCGCGATCTGATGGTGCAAGAGCATATCACCATCCATATCACCAAATACGAAGGGGTGTTTCACTACTATGCCTTTCAAGGACAGCATGATCACGAAACGGTGAAAAGCAACGTGGATTCGGTGATCAAACGGGAAAACAACCTGGTCCGGCTCATCGTCTGGCTTCTGGTCAATGGCATCCTTTCCGTCAAAACCCAGCTCCATCTGACAAAAAATTTCCTACCCATCGACCTGGTGGATATCCAGAAGCTCACCGAGCTTTTGATAAAAACCTTTCCCATCATCCATTTTTCCCGTATTTCCCCGGCAAACCTGCTCAAGCGGGAAACCGTGCTGCGGGCGTTGGCCATTGTCAATTTCGAAAAAGAACCGATAAAAGGGTCGAAAACCCTGAAGTCGACCATGGTTACCGAAAACAGCTACGGCGAGTACTTCATTCAGGAATACACCACGGCAATCCAGCTCAAAAACGCGATGCGCACCCTGCTCACCCAGCATTACGTAAGCCGCTGGAACAACAACCTGGAGATTTTCATCCCGGCGCAGGACGAACAGAGCTATATCAAAAACCTCATCGAGAGATGAGCCAAGCCCTGAACAAGCCGGTGAACGCCATGAGAATAGAACTTTACCGCACCATCCTCTGCCCGCGCTGCCTGTATGTGAGCCGCATCCTGAAAAAAATCGTTGCCGGCTCCCCCTCCCTCGAACTCGAAACCATCGAAGTCGCCACCAATCTGACGAGGTCACGCCAAGCCGGGATCACATCCGTGCCGGCCATCAAGATCGGCAATGACATCCTCACCGGTCTCATTCTGACTCCGCGGATGATCCGCCGTTTTATCGAGCAACACCTGCCGCCTGCGGGATGATGCTCCCGAACAAATCCGCCACGCTTACTGAATCAAACGCCGCCTGAGAAGATATCCTGCCAGCCATACGGCGCAGCCGGTGGCCAGGAGAGAACCCAGGATTTTCATGAGGACGGGTTCGCCGAACCGTCCATAGGAGAGGATGCGGGCCAGACTGACAATGGGGGTCAGGGGCAGCATTTCAAGAATACCCCTGACGGGCGGGGCCATGGTCTCTACCGGAAAAAAGATCCCGGAGAAGAGGAAGAGCGGGGTAATGACCAGCGAGGTGAAGTAGTTGAAAAAATCATAATTTTTCGCCAGCGCCGTCATAATCAGGCCAAAGGCGGAGAAGAACATGCCGGAGAGAAACAGCACCGGCAGCAGGGCAACAACCCAGGGAGAGGGGAGCACGCCGAACAGGGGCAAGGCCAGCAGCATGATGATGCCGGCCAGCAGCCCCTTGCTCGCCCCCCAGACAATCTCCCCCAAGACCAGATCAACAACGCCGAGGGGGGTCATCAGGATGGCCTCGTAGGTTTTCTGCACGGTGAGCCGGGTGTAGGAGCCGTAGGTTGTCTCAAGAGCAGCGCTGTACATCACCGCCGAGGCAACCAGACCAGGGGCGATGAACTGCAGGTAGGTCAGGCCATCCACCTCCGCCATGTCACGGCCGAGGCCATAGCCCATGGCCAGGAGAAAGAGCAGGGGCTGGCCCAGATTGCCGATCAGGGTGGCCAGGATGTGCTTTTTCCAGACCCGCCCGTTGCGCAGCCAGATTGTCCAAAAAGAAAATCCGTTCATGACTCCCTCAACGACCTGCCGGTGAGCTGAATGAAGAGATCCTCCAGATTGGCCGGGCGCCGCACCCAGCTGTCCGAGGCGCCAATCACCTTTGCCAGCCGGGAACAGTCCTCCCTGGCATAAACATACAATTTGTCTCCCACCCTTTCCAACGTGGCATTGCACTGCCTAAACGAAGCTTCCAGCGCGTCAAGCTCGGCCGGTGTTCCATCCACCTCGAAAACCTCCAGTCCGACCAGATCCGTTATGAGCTGCCGCGGTTCGCCCTGAACCACGACATGGCCGTGGTCAAGGATCAACACCTGCTGGCTCAGACGGGAAACCTCGTCAAGATAATGGCTGGTCAGGAGCATGGTGGTTCCCTGGGCCTGGAGAATCGCCAGACGCTCCCAGATCAGATGACGGGCCTGGGGGTCAAGGCCGATGGTGGGTTCGTCGAGAATAAGAAGCTGGGGCTCGTTGATCAGAGCGCGGGCCAAGAGCAGCCGCCGCCGCTGGCCCCCGGAGAGATGCTCGATGATCTCGTCCCGCCGGTTGTGCAGGGCGAAAAAATGCAGAAGCTCTTCAACCCGCGCCCGGGCAAGGCGGCGCGGAATCCGGAAATACCCGGCATAGGTGCGCAGGTTCTCTTCCACGCTCAGATCCGGGTCAAGGCTGTCCGCCTGGGGAACAACGCCGATGCGGGCCTTGATCTCCCGGTGAAAGCGCGGCGCCTCCAGAGCAAAGATCCGGATCTCGCCCGCGCTTTTTTCCACCAGACCCAGGAGCATATTGATGCAGGTGGTTTTTCCCGCCCCGTTGGGGCCAAGAAAGCCGACGCACTGGCCCCGCCGGATATCAAAAGAGATGTTGTCCACCACGAGCCGCTCGCCGAACCGCTTGGTGAGTCCGGTCACGGAAACCACCGTCTGCGCGGCCAAGTCCTGTATGGAGTCCTGTCGGGGGGATGGTGGTTGTCGGGTCATGAAGCCACTATACCCGATGTCCGGCTGCTATTCCATACCCCATACGAATGATGGAAAGGGATCGCGTCAACTCCAATTTCCAGTACCATGCGTATAGGAAAAATAACATTTCAAGACCCGAACCCAGATTTTCACGGTAGGCATGTCAATTGCGTAAACTGCCCCGAACTCCACGGAAAATGATGTCCCTCTACCCTGCAATTTGTCAAAGACTTTTACAGTTTACATAAAATATTACGAGATATGGGAGATGTTCTGGATTTCTGAGTTTAATTTCTTAAGAGCGTCACCTTCGTCGCCTTCGTTGCATACGGTCTGCGAGAGGCCTGCTTCAAGGCGGGCAATAAAGTCTTCCGGTCGTTGTCGTCAAGAAAGATATCTTGACGATTCAGAACCTGTCATGCTGCAATCGGCTGATAAAGGTACTGCTGGAAGCCGGAGAAGACCTGGCCGACCTCTTCGGGCCGGCCGCCGAGGTCGGCCACCGCATCCGCCAGGGAGTTGTGATACTTGAGCAAGAGCAGCGGGGTGAGCTTTTCCTGATCGAGTTCTTCCACGCCGACCGTGATGTAATGCTGGAGAACGAAATCGAGAAACCCCTGCTGCTTGGCGCTGAAACGGGTGTTGATGTGGCCCCGTGCATTCGCGGCCCGAACTTCACGGGTGACGGGTGGCAAGGCGTAGGCAACATGGGCGAGCACATCAAAGAGGTCGCTCTTCTCGGCGTCGATAATCTTCTG
Source organism: Pseudomonadota bacterium (assembly GCA_043804705.1). GTDB lineage: Bacteria > Desulfobacterota > Desulfobulbia > Desulfobulbales > Desulfurivibrionaceae > Thiovibrio. Next base: position 3,879 of record JAZDIS010000007.1, read on the forward strand.
CATTTCAGCCAGTTGGTCATGCCCGAAGCCCTTCTCGGCTAAACCCTGCAACAGCTTTTTGCGCGTGTCGGGCGCGCTCCAGATGGCGCGAAGTTCCGCTTCGTCCTTGAAGAAGTCCGGCAGCTTGCCGAACAGCAGTTCCATAAACTGCCGCGAGCTCATCGGCGTGCCATCGGGATGCCAGAAAGTGGTCATCATCATGTATTGGATGCCGCGTTCCTTGCCGTCGGCGAGCTTCACCTTCACCCGCTGGCGACTCGCTAATGCCTCCCTGGGTTCCCTCACCTCGACAGGCGAAGGCGGTTGCGCCTCCGGATACGACTCGCGGGTCTCAGGCTCCAGCGGCTCGCCGTCCCACTCCGGATCGCTGAAGTGATGGTGGGCCTGCACGAAATCGTAAATCGTGAAGTACTCCTTGCCGTCGAAGAGCCGGGTGCCGCGTCCGATGATCTGCTTGAACTCGATCATCGAATTGATGGGCCGCATCAGCACGATGTTGCGCACGTTGCGGGCGTCCACGCCGGTTGAGAGCTTTTGCGAGGTGGTCAGGATGGTGGGGATGGTCTTCTCGTTGTCCTGAAAATCCCGCAGCCATTGCTCGCCGATGCCGCCGTCATCCGCGGTGACGCGGTGGCAGTAATTCACATCCCGGCTTGTCTTGAGCTGGTTGACGAGATCGCGCACCAGCAGCGCGTGGGCCTGATTGGCGCAGAAGACCAGGGTCTTTTCGTTCGGGTTTATTTGCTCCAGGAAAATCCGCACCCGCTTCTTTTCCCGCTCGCGGATTTCGATGCTGCGGTTGAAGTCTTTCTCTTCGTAACGCCTGCCCGCCTCAATCTCGCCTTCGACCACCGTGTCGTCAGGCGTAAACACATACTCGTCCAGCGTCGTTGAAATCTGCTTCACCCGGAAGGGCGTGAGGAAGCCGTCGTTGATGCCTTCCTTGAGCGAGTAGACAAACACCGGCTCGCCGAAATAGCGGTAGGTGTCCACATTGTCCTTGCGCTTGGGCGTCGCGGTGAGGCCCAGCTGCACCGCCGGGGCGAAGTAATCGAGAATGTCCCGCCAGTTGCTTTCGTCGTTGGCGCCGCCGCGATGGCACTCGTCGATGACGATGAAATCGAAGAAGTCCGGCGGGTATTCGCCAAAGTAGGGTGAAGGCTCGCCATCCACCGGCGGCCCGCTCATGAAGGTCTGGAAGATGGTGAAAAACAGGCTGCCGTTCTTCGGCACTTTGCCTTTCTTCTTGATGTCATCGGGCGAGATCCGCACCAGCGCATCTTCGGGGAAGGCGGAAAAGGCATTGTAAGCCTGATTCGCCAGGATGTTCCGGTCGGCGAGGAAGAGGATGCGCGGGCGGCGGCTGGCTTCGCGGCCCAGGTTCCAGCGGGCGTGAAAGAGTTTCCAGGCAACTTGAAAGGCGATGAAGGTCTTGCCGGTGCCGGTGGCGAGGGTGAGCAGGATGCGCGGCTGCTTGTCCGCGATGGCCTGCATCACGCGCTCGATGGCGATGTCCTGGTAATACCGGCCCGGATGCGAGCCGCCCTTGTCCTCGTAAGGCACGGCGGCGAAGCGGTCGCGCCAGGCGTTCGCTTCGGCAAAGGTCATGGCCCACAGCTCGTCCGGCCTCGGGTAGGCGGCGATTTCGCCCTCCTTGCCGGTCTGGATGTCGATGGCGTAGATGCCGCGCCCGTTGGTGGCATAGGTGTGGCGGATGGCCAGCTTGCCCGCGTAATCCTTGGCCTGGCCCACGCCCTCGGTCAGTTTCGCGCCCTCCGCCTTGGCCTCCACCACGGCCAGTTTGGTGTTGCGGTATTCGAGCACAATGTCCGCCTTCAGCGCCTTGCCGCGCCTGCCGTGGCCTTCGATGCGGCCCTCCGTGATGCGATATTCGCGCCGGATGCGGCAACCCTCCGCGCCCCAGCCCGCCGCTTGCAACGCGGGGAGGACATAGGCGTCTATGGTTTCGGCTTCGTTCATGGTTTTTTCTTCCGAGGTTTTGGCGCGGGCTTGGGCAATTGCTTCACCGCCTCTTCAAAGTCGGCATCCACCGGGCGGGGCGCGCTGGCGGTGAGCGCCTTGTATTTGTCGTATTCCAGTTCCGCCTTGGCCTGCGCCATCTCGTGCGAGATGCGTCCGGCATGGCTGAGGATATCGCGCTCATTCAGGGTCAGAAACGCATCCAGCTTTGCAATCCAGTCCGCCATG
>JAZDIS010000008.1:0-4238 GCA_043804705.1 Pseudomonadota bacterium
CCCGATGCGTGTCTGTGTCATATGGTGTCTCTGCCTGTGAACTTGAATTTTCTGAGAAATTACGCCATCGCGCGGGAAGTGACAAGGTAAAAGGTATAAAAAAACAAGCTTTGCTCCTTGGGCCTTTCACCTTGGGCCGGATGAAGATAGTTTGGCAAAGCCAAGGAAATCAATTTATAGGGCTGACAAGTTGTGCTACTATCCGCTTGATGTTTCGGTGAACTGCCATAGGCGTTTTTATTCCAGTTCGCAGCCAGTCCCAGCCATATGCCGGTCGCCAGCGGCCCAGCCTTCGATACTCTATGAAACTGCCACGAATCTCCAGTCTGCGCCTTAGAACCAAAATCATCCTGGCCTGCGCCGTTTTCAGCCTCTTGGGGATCCTCGCCCCGGCCTTGCTGCTTCCGCGGCTCATCGATCTTGAGGCGCTCAAGACGCGGATGAGCGCCCAGGTAAACGCCAGATTGGAGGGTAACCTGCAAACCGGCCGCCTGGAATGGGTCTGGCTGCCCCTGCCCCATCTGAACCTGCGCAACACCCATTTTGCCGGCGAGGAAACCACCTTGCTCGCCCCCATGACCGAGGTGTATCCGGACTGGTGGTCCCTGTTCCGCGGCCAGGTCCGGATCGGCAAGGTTGTTCTGGTGAATCCGGAGATCGGGGTGACGCGGTTTCCGGCGGCGCTCTCCGAACCCCCCGATCCAGAACTTGCCGGACTGAAACTCGTGATCCGCAAAGGGACATTGCACGTTGCCGCCAACAATCAGTGGCCCGTTCTGCGCAGCAGGGATCTTACCCTGAAAGCCCTGAACGGCAGCGTGGCGCTGAGCCTTGCCGCCGTTGATTTCGATCTTTCCGGCCAACCGGCCGAGGGGGAACATCTTGCCGTATCCGGTACGTATCTTCGGGAGGATGCCTCCTACCGTTTGAAATTTGCCTGCCGCAACTTCAATCTGCATAAAATAATCCATTCCTTTGCCCAGGGCAAACTGGCGCCCGGCGATTCCCCGCTCAATCTCACCGGCAGTTTTGAAGGCCGGGGGCTGGAAAAAATCACCGGCAGGGTCGAGGGTGACTCTCCCTGCCTGCTCGTGAATCCCGAGGACAAAAAGATCCTCCTGAGCTGTGGGGTTGTCAATCTGAGCTTTGCCAAGGATGGAGATGATCTGCTGTTGACGCTCAATGAATTTGAGCTGCGTGAGCCGGGGCTGAAACTCGCCGGCACGGTACGGCGTTTTGCCGGAGACAAGGCAGATTCGGCGCCGGTGTGGCAGATCGATCTCAAGGGCGAGGATTTTGATCTGAGCCAAATTCGCGCGGCGCTTCTCGCCATGTGGGGGGAAAACGAGGTTGCCGGCAAGGTGGGCGAAATCGTGCAGGGCGGCACGGCGGGCAAGGTCGGCTACAGCTTCAAGGGCACGGCGGCTGATTTTGAATATGTCCGCAACATGCGCGTTATTGCCGAGGACATTGACGCCACCATCATGATCCCGGAAGGAAAGCTGGTTCTGACCAACACCAGGGGCAGGATGCGGATCGAAAACGGTCTGCTCACCGTGGATGCCGACGAGGCCCGGATGGGCAACAGCCGGGGCAGCAACGGCCACCTGATTCTGGGTCTGCCGGATGATGATTTCACCTTCAAGCTCGATGTTGATCTTGACGCCGACCTGGCCGAGCTTCCCGACGTTTTGGGGCGTCTCGTCGCACACCAGCCCTTTCAGGAGGAACTGGCCAAGTTCAGCGGGGTCTCGGGCCGGGCCACGGGGCATCTCCGCCTCGGCGATCATCTGCGGGATTTCAAGGTCGCCCTTGAAGTTGCAACCATGCAGGGCAAGGGACGCTACGCGCCGCTGGCCTGGGATTTCACCGTCGAGGGCGGCGGCATGACCATTGCCCCGCCCATGATGCAATGGCGAAACGTGCGTGGCGCCTATGGCCCCCATGTGGTGAAAAAAACAGCCGGGCAGGTGCGCTGGCCGGACGATATTTTTCTTGAGGTAACCCAGCTTGAGGCGGTGCTGGCGGCAAAAGAGCTTAACAAGGAGAACCTCTCCTATTTCAAGGAAATAAGCGGTTCCCTGCACGAAAATATCACCCGGGCCGACGGCAGGATAGAACTGCGGAATACCACAATTTCCGGGAAGGCCTCGGAACCCAAACTGTGGAAGGCGGATGCGGATGTCTTTGTCCAAAATCTTGCCTTGGAAACGCCTTTGCTGCCGGAACCGATCCGGATAAAACAGGGAAAGGCGCATCTTTCGAACAAGGCCATCACGGTTGCCGATGCCACCGGCTCCCTCTTCGGCGATCCGTTCACCCTGAGCGCCTCCTTGAGCCACCAGGCCTTTGCCGCCTTGCGCGGCAAGATATCCCTGCAGGGAAAAGTCGGACAGGGTTTGGGGCAATGGCTCAAGGACCGGCATCTCGTTTCCCCCACCCTTTTCCCGCAGCTTCCCCTTCAGGTGGAATCCTTGCAGATCGAATTGCAGGAAGGAAAAACGTATGCCAAGGGTCTGATCCGGCCGGAGGGAGGGATATTCACCAGCCCCCCGAAAGCCGATATTTCCCTGGAATTCACCAAGAACGACCCCCTGAAAATGGCGGCGCATATTTACGGCGGCAAGGAGGAAGCCACCATCACCCTGGATTTTCTGGACCACACCAGGGAAACATTTTTCTTTTCCTGGAAGGGGGAGCTGTCCAAGCAAACCGTTGACCAGCTATTGGAGCGAAGAGACCTGCTCCGGGGCAAAATCTCCGGAGATTTTCAACTCTATCTACCCTTGGATCCCAATAAGGTTGCCTTCAGCGGAGAACTTGAGGCCCAAGATCTGCGCTGGTTCCTGGATGAGGAGGCTAAACGTTTTGTCGATATCCAGGAGCTTCAGCTGACAGGGGTCGGCAAGGATCTCAAGGTGAGACGGATGGCCTGTGCCTTGAACGACAGGGAATCCGTGCTGGTCAATGGGCTGGTCTCGCGGGTTGCCGCCGGGTTTGCCTTGAAGCTCGATCTCACCTCCCCGGCGCTCTCCAAGGAAACACTGCTCGATTTTCAGGAAAGCCTGAAACGGAGCAGGGACAAGGGCGGCAAATCATCTCCTTCCGGGGAGCCCCCGCAGTCATACCCCTGGAATATTACCGGCACCCTGGCCTTTGCCGTGGATGAATTCACTTCCACTCTCAAACGTGGGGACAGTACACCTTCCACCCTGGTCTGGCAGCCGCTCAAGGGGGAAATCACGATTCATCCCCAGTGGAAGATGTCCGCGCTAATCACCGATGGCCGCCTCTGTTGTCTGGACACCACCGGCGAATGGTTTTCCACGCCAGAGCTTGGCAAAAGTCATTTCTCCCTGAACAGCGCCTGCTCGATCCCGCCCCGGTTTGAAGACGTTCTGCCCTGTCTTGGCTACCCGCAGGATCTCATTGAAGGGGGGGTTTTCCCTCAATGGCCGAATGACGGGGGGGGTGGACAACTGGCAAGAGGGAAATCTCCAGATAGAATCCCCCCAGGGGCGGATTTTGCGCATGAAACTGCTCTCAAAAATTTTCAGCGTGGTCAACATCACGGATCTTTTCAGCCTGGGCCAGGGAGAAGATGGCCAAGGGAAGTCTTCCCGCGGATTTCCTTACACGGATCTTCTGTTAAAGGCCCATGTGAAGGATAACGAGCTGATCATCGACGAGGCGGTGATCCGTGGCGAAGGGCTAAATCTCTTTGTCAGGGGGAAGATGAATCTCATCAACTTTGAGTTGGATGTCGTGGTCATGATTTCCCCGTTTAAAACCCTTGACGCCATTGTCAGCAAGGTGCCGCTGGTGGGCAGGATCATCGGCGGGGAAACAGCCACCCTGGTCACCTTTCCGGTCGGGGTTACCGGCAAGGCAAGCGATCCCCAGGTTACTCTTCTGCCGCCGAGCGCGGTGGGCGAAGGGTTGCTGAATATAGTCAAGAGGACGCTGTTACTGCCGTTTCATATTCTTTCCCCGATTTTACCCGATGCCGCCACGGAGCCGAAAAAGGAATAAAACCGGTTATCGTCTGGGGGATATCCAGAAAGGAGGCGGCAATCCTCGGTCTAGCCGAGCTGAAAAAGTCTTTTCAGCCAGCCGCTTTCCAGGGGGGGGGGAATGGCAAGAAATGCGTGCAGCCGGGCAATATTGGGGTCTTCCGGCGGGACAAGAAATTCCAGCCCCAGCTCAAAATGTTTGGCCGGGCTGGAAAAAACATGATC
>JAZDIS010000009.1:0-2651 GCA_043804705.1 Pseudomonadota bacterium
ACGGGAAGAAGAAGCGGTTTGTTCTCAACCGCCGACTTTGTTTTTCCCGAGGATCTGAGCTACTGCCTCTGCCCGGCTGGCAAGCGGTTGTACCGCAGCGGCAACAATGTCGCGGTCAGAAATTTTCTGGCGACCAAATTCAAGGGACCGGAGTCGGCTTGTGTTCCCTGTAAGCTCCGCACGCAATGCCTTCGGCATCCCGAGCGGACGAAAATCAGGCAGGTGGCCTACTTTCATGGCAGGTCCGCCAAGGGAAAGGAAACTTTCACGGAAAAGATGAAGCGGAAAATAGACTCCACCGCAGGCCGTGCCCTGTACAGCATGCGGGTTGCCATTGCGGAGCCGCCATTTGCCAATATCTGCCACATCATGGGCCTGGACCGTTTTACCTTGCGGGGTAAAACAAAGGTGAACATCCAGTGGAATCTGTTCTGTATCGTCCATAACCTGAAAAAAGTGGCGAGATACGGGCCGCAATTTACGTGATCAGCAGGGAAAAGCTGAAACTGTTTGACAATAAAGCGGGTTCTGGCAAAGTAATGGAGCCGGAGGGCAGGAGCAGGTAAGAAAGCGGCGGGAAACAGAACAGATAAACCGGGAAGCCAAATCGGGAGCGGCGAAAAAATCAATCCGCCCTCATTCGGCGAACCCTTTGAAAACGGGTTTTTCTACAGACTCGTTACCTTTAGCAGCCGCCCCCTGTTATCAAAATGGATGAATTTGTTCCGGCGTTTTTGTTGCCAACGGCTTTCCGCTTGCAGGCCTTGGTCTTCATCGGTTGTTTGGCCGATGGCTGATGGTCGGCGAAAAAGAGTGCCGGGCTCAGGCCGAAACGTTGAGAGAGTGCGGCGATGTGTTTACGGGTCAGGCTGCGGTCACCCTTGAGGATTTTGGACATCAGGGATTTACTGCCGATCTCGGGCAGATCGGCGATACCAAGGCCGTGTTGCTCCATGAGAATACGTAAAACCGCCGTGCCTCCGTCCTGCCGGGCGACCTGCAAGTTGAAATCGGCAAAGCCGGGGGCGCTGTTTTCCCAGCGTTCGATGGCCACGGCCAGTATTTCGATCAGGGGGCGCTGGTTATCATAGTCATGGACCAGCTCATCCATCAGGGCCAGGGCCTGCTCGTATTCGTCCTGGTTATTGATGTGGCTAATAAAACCGGCTTCGTGGAAAAGCTCACGGGCTTTTTCCTTGATGGCTGCAAATCCCATTTCAATCCGCCTCCTGCGTATAGCGTTGACATAGTTTATCGTATTCGGCATGGCTGACAATGTGCTTCACGTACATGCGATTATCCCTGAATTCAATAAAGGCAATCAGGCGCAGGCTGTTGCCGCCGATGTCAATGACCCACCATTTATCTTTGGGACGAAAATTATCCAAGGAGGGAAAAAGCTTTCTCCGTTCTTCCGGACTGTTAAAAATACCTGCCCTCAAAACCTTGTAGGTTCTGACGATGGCTGCAGCGTGACGGGGATAGAGCCTGCTCGCGTCGTCAAAAGGTTTCCTTGATATAATATGCACCGCCACCTCCGTTGGATTTCCAATAGAATATCATAGTGAGTTGACAAAAAGTCAACTCACTATGACGGCCATATCACAAAAAAAGCCCCTTGCACAGGTTGGCTGAGCAAGGGGGCGGGATGGGGGACGGGACTTTTTATTTCCCGGTTCTTTTATGCCGAGGCTGGCACCCAGAAGCGTTTAGGGAAGCTTGCGATTGTAGTAAAACAATCCGTCATCCGGTTAAAAGATACCGGCGATGGCTGTCTGGCAGTGGCTGCAGTTTCCGCCGGTCATGTGTTGCTGCTTTACCGTGAATCCGGCCCGCTCGATGACCATTTTTCCGCAGTTCGGGCAGAGGGTGTTTTCTCCGGTATCGCCGGGGATATTTCCTACATACACATAGCGCAGCCCCTCGTTCAGGCCGATCTCCCTGGCGCGGACCAAGGTATGGTGCGGGGTGGGGGAGCGGTCGGTCATTTTATAGGTGGGCCAGAACCTGGTGACATGCCAGGGGATATCCGCGGAAATGCTCTTGATGAAACGGGCGATGTCGGTGAGTTCCCCGTCCGAATCGTTCCAGCCCGGGATCACCAGGGTGGTGACCTCCACCCAGACCCCCAGCTCCTTCATAAGCCGGATCGTATCCAAAACCGGCTGCAGCCGGGCGCCGCACACCTCCTTGTAGAACTTGTCGGTGAAGGCCTTGAGATCGATATTGTTGGCGTCAAGATACGGGGCCAGTTCCCGCGTGGCTTCCGGGCCGGTGTAGCCGTTGCTGACAAAGATATTTTTCAACCCTGCCGCCTGGGCCAGCTTGGCGGTGTCGAGGGCGAATTCGTAGAAGATGGTGGGCTCCACATAGGTGTAGCTGATGGACTGGCAACCGGATTGTTGCGCGGCTGCGACCACTTCTTCCGGGGTGCGCAGGTTGCCGGGAATCTCTCCGGCATGGCGATGGGGATACTGGGAGATCTCGTAATTCTGGCAGTGTTTGCAGTGGAAGTTGCAGCCCACCGTGGCAATGGAATAGGAAAGGGAGCCGGGCAGCAGATGAAAGATGGGCTTCTTTTCGATGGGGTCGATATTTCCGCTGATCAAGCGACCGTAGTTGAGGCTGTAGAGAAACCCCTCCCGGTTCTC
>JAZDIS010000010.1:0-3950 GCA_043804705.1 Pseudomonadota bacterium
CATCGCGGACTGGCTGCCGGACATGGTGCTGACGGATGTCAAGATGCCGGGGATGGACGGACTGGCGCTCCTTGCCAGGATCAAGGAAGCGTATCCGGCCATTGCCGTAATTATGATGACCGGCCACGGCACGGTGGAGTCGGCCATCGCCGCCCTGAAAAACGGGGCCTACGACTTTATCCAGAAACCCTTTGACAACGAGCACCTGCTCCACACCCTGCGACGCTGCCTGGAACGCCTCTGCCTGCTTGAAAAAAACCGGCGGCTTCAGAGCCGGCTTGCCGAGCAGGAAACCTGCCCCGGCTTCATCGGCACCTCTCCGGCGATCAAGGAGGTCTCCGGACTGATCAGCAGGCTGGCCGATACCGATGTCACCGTGCTGATCCGGGGAGAATCCGGCACGGGCAAAGAGCTGGCCGCCCGCGCCCTGCATGGGTTGAGCGGCCGGCATTCGCGCCCGATGGTCACGGTGAACTGCCCGGCCCTGCCGGAGCAGATCCTGGAAAGCGAACTCTTCGGCTATGCCAGGGGCGCCTTTTCCGGGGCGACCCACGACAAAAAAGGGCTGTTTCTCGAAGCCAACACCTCCACCATTCTGCTGGACGAAATCGGCGACCTCCCCATTGCCCTCCAGACCAAGCTGCTCAGGGTTCTCCAGGAAAAAGAGATCATGCCCCTGGGCCAGACAAAAAGCATGGTCGTGGATGTCCGGGTGCTGGCCTCCACCAATCAGGATCTGGAGGAGAAAATGCGCCAGGGGCTTTTCCGGGAAGATCTTTTCTACCGCCTCAACGTGGTGACCATCACCATGCCGCCCCTGCGAAAACGGCCGGAAGACATACCTGCCCTGGCCCAACATTTTCTCGCAACCTTTGCCGGAGAATATGACCGCGAGGGCCTGGTCTTTGCCGCGGATGCACTCCCCGCCCTGGTAAAACGGCACTGGAAAGGCAATGTCCGGGAGCTGCAGAATGTTATCAGGCGGGCGGTGTTGCTTGCCGATGACCGTCCCATCTCCGCCGGGCAGCTGGCGGAAGCCGAGCCGGAGGCTTCCGGCCCCAGGACGATTGCCGGGAATCTGCACAGCCTCCATTACAATCTCGCCAAACAGCGCCTGATAGAAGATTTCTCCGCCGCCTATCTGAGCGAGGCCCTGCAGCAAAACGGCGGCAATGTAACGGCTGCGGCCCAGGCCAGCGGCATGAACCGCCAGGCCTTCCAGAAACTGCTGCACCGCTTTGGTCTCGCCGCTGAAAAATTCCGCACCCCACCTGACAAATCCGCTTGATCTGTCAGGTGGGCACGCGCATTCCCGGCCACCTTCAGAACCGGCAGCGCCACCGCCCTCCGGCAGGAAAACGGTGTGCAGCAAAAAAGTTGCGGCGCATATTTTTTGCTGCACGTCCGGGACCGTTTCCCGGCCCTTTCCCCTCCTGTCCCCCCTGCGAAAAAAAATCGCCATCAGCGCATAATCAATGAGATAATAACAATCTCAGTCCCGCCGTCCAGAATTGGCACTGTTATTGCTCTACCGAAACAAGGGGGAGGCAGCCGACGCGATACTCCCCTGCCTCAACCAATGCGCATCAGGTTCGGACGTCTTTATTCAACAACTGTTCGCGCCTGTCAGTCAGTGAAAATCACAAAGGAGGTGCAACGGCACAATAGGGGGAACTTCGGGAATAAGCCGTCTTTTAAGACATTTTCATTTCAGACAGGAGGTGGATGGTATGAAAGTCAAGTTCAGTATGTTGCCGTTACTCGCCCTGGTGATGATGGCCTTGCCCATCATCCCGCAGGCACAGGCCGAAGAAAAGGCCCCTGCCCCAACCATTACTCTCGACAAACCCTCGCTGGCCAACGGTGGGGAGATTATTGTCACCGGCCAGGCCCCGGCAGGCGCCCAGGTCTATGTCGAGGTCTATGCCTCCGACAAGAAGGTGCGGGCCAACCGCTTCGACGGCAAAAAGGATCCCAAAACCGGCAAGGTTCCCTACAAATTTTACCTGACCCAGGAGATGCCTGCGTTCTACAAAATTTTCGTGCCCAAGAACATGGCGCCTGAACTTGACAAGGCCAAGGCTGCGGGCGGCGGCTGGAAGTATTCCGAGGTGTTGAAAAAAACCGGCGCCAACGCCGCATACAGCGAACCAGCCAAGATCAAGATTGACAGCTATCAGGCCACCATAATGGCCAGCATCCTCGGCTCCCGAGGCACTCTGCTCGACCCCATGGACGAAAAGGCGAGCAAAAGCGAGTCCATGAAGCTGGTGAAGGGCCGTTTCCGCTCGGTTAACAACCTGCTGGGAGCCACCGTCGAGACCACCCCCGATGGCGCTTACACCGCCAAAATGAAGCTGCGCAAGGGGTTGGCCCCAGGAAAATATAACGTCATCGTCACCGCTGTCACCGAGCGGACCATGGAAGGCGACAAAGAAACGGTCAAGAAGGTCAAGAGTGAGGTGGCGAGCTTCGAGAACAAACAAACATTCCCCACCGTCTACCTCGGCAACGCGGGCACCAGCATCAACCTGATCTGGCCCTTCCTCCTCACCTTGGCCATCTCCATCTTCGGCGTACTCATGGGCGCGGGCGGCGGCTTCATCTTGAACCCCATCCTGGTCTCAATTTTTCCGGCCCTGCCCCACACCATCGTGGCAGGTACGGTCATGCCCACGGTGCTTTTCTCCCAGGGCTCCGGCATCTACAACTACTCAAAGATCAAGTTCATCAACTGGAAGCTGGGCATCGGCGTCGGCTGTGCCATGCTGGTGGGCGGTTTTATCGGCCCCAAACTCACCGAGTTGATCACCCTGGACCAGTTCAAATTCGCCTTTGGCTGGATTCTGCTGGTCTTGGCCGGCCTGATGTACTGGCAGACCACCCCCGGCTATCTTGAGAAAAACAAGAAGGAGCAGGCCATCATGAAGGAGTTCAAAAAGCGGGCGGAAGAAGCGGCAACCAAGGGCAACCAATAAGACCATCGGGAGGTATTCGTTATGAAAGTAGATTTTTGGGGTCATGAATTTGAAGTCAACATGTGGATCGGCTGCCTCGGTGGCTTTCTCATCGCCATAATGTCCTCGATGTTCGGTTTCGGCGGCGGCCCGTTCATGGTGCCGCTGATGACCGTCGCCCTGGGGCTGCCCATGTATATCGTAGTCGGCAGCTCGCTCTTGGCCATCTTCTTCAACACGGCCATGGGCACCGTCCGGCACATGCAGTTCGGCAACTTCGACCTGCTGCTCTTTCTGGCCATGTTTCCCGCCGCCCTGCTGGGCGGTTATTTCGGCCCGCAGATCGCCAAACGCTTGAGCCCGGTAGTGGTGAAACGCGTTGCCTGCGGGGGCCTGGTACTGCTCGGCCTTAAGTTGTTGGGCCTGTATTAAAAAACCCTTCGTCCAGATCCGGCCCTGCGGCGTACCCCTCCCATCCCTGCCGTGGAACCGGATCTGGCTCCGGCCTAAGAATAAACCTTGGGCCAACCACCCTGCTGGCCCAAAAGAAGGTAACCGTATGGCACACATTTTCGTCTTGGATGATGTCCTGGATGCCGCCGTACTGACCCAGCGAATCCTGCGCAAAAAAGGACACCAGGTAGCCATCTTCACCGAAGAGCAGGAAGCATTGCAGTACGCCAGGACCAACCAGGTGGATCTGGCAATTTTGGATATAAATCTGAAAAAAACCAACGGGATCAGCGTGCTGGAAGAACTCAAGCGTACGGACCCAACGATCCGGGTCATCATGCTCACCGGATATCCGACCATTGAAACAGCCCGGCAGGCCCTGCACCTCGGCGCCACGGACTATTGCGTAAAGCCCATCGATAAAAGCGAGCTGGAACAAAAGGTATCCGCCGCGCTGGCCCATTGAGCCCCGCCCGGCAAGCCACCTCCACAGGAGTCATCACCATGAAGAAATCAGTCTGGAGCATGTGCGGCATGTGC
>JAZDIS010000011.1:0-2253 GCA_043804705.1 Pseudomonadota bacterium
TGCGGCCCCATGCCGCCTGTTGCGGGCACACCTTCACAAGAAAACAGGAGAAACAACATGAAACTTATTCTTTTAGGCGCGCCAGGCGCCGGTAAAGGCACGGTGGCAAAGCTGCTCACCGCCATCGACGGCTCGATACAGATTTCCACCGGCGACATTCTGCGCGGCGCGGTCCAAGCCGGCACCGCGCTCGGCAAGGAAGCGGAAGGCTACATGAATCGAGGCGACCTGGTTCCCGACTCGCTGATCATGGGCATCATGGAAAATCGGCTCCAGGAGCCCGATTGCGCCAAGGGCTTTTTGCTGGACGGCTTCCCCCGCACCATTCCCCAGGCCGAAGCCTTGACGGCGCTGCTGAAGAAACTGGGCATCACCCTGGACATGGTCGCCTCCATCGATGTCCCCCGCGATGTGATCTTCGACCGGCTCTGCACGAGAAGAACCTGCACCAACCCTTCCTGTCAGGCGATCTACAACACCAAGAGCAACCCGACCAAGGTGGACGGCATCTGCGACAAGTGCGGCAGCCCGGCCATCCAGCGCGAGGACGAAACCCAGGAGGCCATCGCCCACCGTCTGGACACCTACAACGAGAAAACCGCGCCTCTAGCCGGTTTCTACGAGAAATCAGGGTTGCTCAAATCCATCGTCGGCACCTCCAGCGATGTGGTGGTTGACGCCATCAAGAAACAACTTGGCCTGTAAGACCGGTCCGGGAGTTTCGGCATGACCCCGGAGATTCCCATCATCGGCGGCGGCCTCGCGGGAAGCGAGGCCGCCTGGCAGGCCGCCCGGCGCGGCTGCGCGGTGACCATCCACGAGATGAAACCGGTGCGGTTCAGCCCGGCCCATGAGTCGCCGCTTCTGGCGGAACTGGTCTGCAGCAACTCCCTGCGCGCCGCCGATGTCTCTTCCGCGGTGGGGCTGCTCAAGGAAGAGATGCGCCGCCTGGGCTCCCTGATCATGGAGGCGGCCGGCCAGACCCAGGTTCCGGCCGGCCGGGCCCTGGCCGTGGATCGCGACCTCTTTGCCCAATTCATCACCGAAAAAATCGAAGCGCATCCGGCCATCACCGTACTCCGGGAGGAAGTCACCGAACTCCCTCCCCCCGGAAGATGGCCGGTCATCATGGCCAGCGGCCCCCTCACCTCAAGCCCGCTTGCCGCCTCCCTGGCCCAACTCACCGGGGAAGAGCACCTGGCCTTTTACGACGCCATCGCCCCCATCGTTACCGCCGACTCCCTGGACATGTCAATAGTCTACCGGGCCTCGCGCTACGACGACGGGCCGGGCGACTACCTGAACTGTCCCCTGAACCGCGACGAATACGCGGCCTTCATTGAGGCCCTGCGCAGTGCCGACAAGGTGCCGCTCAAGAAATTCGAGGAACAAAAATACTTCGAGGGGTGTCTTCCCATCGAGGTCATGATGGAACGCGGCGAAAACACCCTCCGCTTCGGACCCATGAAACCGGTGGGATTGCCCGACCCGAGAACCGGCCGCGACCCGTACGCCGTGGTCCAGCTCCGCATGGAAAAAAAGGACGGCTTGCTCTACAACATGGTGGGCTTTCAGACCAAGCTGACCTATGGGGCGCAACAGGCGGTGTTTCGCCTGATTCCGGGCATGGCCCAGGCGGAGTTCGCCCGGCTCGGCAGCATCCACCGCAACACCTTTGTCTGCGGACCCAAGGTGCTGCTGCCGAGCCTGCAGGTGAAAAACCGGCCCGACCTCCTGCTGGCCGGGCAGATTACCGGAGTGGAGGGATATGTGGAGTCTACGGCCATGGGGCTGCTGGCCGGGATCAACGCGGTGCGCCTGGCCAATGGTCAAACGGCCCTTGCTCTGCCCAACGACACTGCCATGGGCGCGCTGGTCGGCCATTTGACCCACACCGACGCCAAGCATTTCCAGCCCTCCAACATCAACTTCGGCCTGTTCCCGGCCTGGGAAACGAAGCTCCCCAAGAAACTACGAGGACAACACCGTGCAGAAACAGCCCTGGCTTCCCTCAAACAGCTTTGCGACGCGGAAAAACTGGAACCGGCATAAGCATGCGCGCCGCCTCCTTTGCCTTATCCTGCTCTTCAGCCAGCTGATTCTCTCCGTGGCCCAGTCCTTCGCCGCCGGCCCGCGCCTGCCCCTGCAACAGCTCGATATCGCCTTTGACCTTGAAGGCCACAGGCTCACCGGCCGATCCCTCATCACCATCCCGGCCCGGACCGAGGTCACCGTCATCCTTGCCGGCCTCGG
>JAZDIS010000012.1:0-9499 GCA_043804705.1 Pseudomonadota bacterium
CGAGACAGAGACCCAGTTGGATATTGAGTTCGGTTTTGGCGCGATTCAGCATATTTGCCTGACCAATGGGGTTGCAGGCGACTTCAAATTTTCCCGGGGCGATCTTACTCATCCCGTGTTCGTCCTTGTCGAGGCCGCCAAGCTTGCAGCAGACCGAATCGACCCTGAAGTGTCGGGCAAAAACCTTGGCAACGAACTCCGCCTCATGGGCCAGGCCGATGCAGAAGGCCACGCCCAGGCGGGTGTAACCGGCCCGTTTGGCGAACTCGATGATCTCCTCAAGGCGGGTTTGCGAGTTGCCGTGTTCGGCGCGCATCTCCTCGCTGATATTGTGGAAGTCGTGGTTCTCCTCCAGGCTATAACCGGTGAGGTCGACGGCCCCGCCGGTGCAGTCGAATCCTTCTTTGTTACAGCGGTTTTTCGGTTTCTGACCGCATTTGGCGCATTTCATTATTCACCTATAGATTGATCACCTGGTCCGCCACCTGCAGCGAGGTAACGATGTCCAGCATGTTGGTGGTTTCCCCAACCTGTTTTTTGTCAAGTAGATTGAAATGGTTGAGACAGGTGCCGCAGACCAGGATCGACACTCCGTTGGCTGCATGCTCCTGTAGAACGGCAAGCGTCTCGGCCCCTTCCACGGCGAGTTTGACCCCGCTGTTGACCATGACCAGCCGCCAAAGCTCCGGCCCCATTTCCTTGAGTGTCTTCAAGAAATTGAGCATCAGTCCGGCCCCCAGGCTGTCATCACCGTGGCCCATGCGATCAGTGGTAAGCATCACCAATATCTTTTTGCCGCCGGCCGGAACCGGGGCCAATTCTTCATCACTCATCACCTGGCACACCCCGTCGTTTTTGACGCCGGTTACTATGAAATCGGATTCCTTTTTCTCGCCACACACCTGGTAACCATGGTGGGTAAGAAAACGACTGACGTTCTCACGGGCCGCCTCGTTATCGACCATGACCACAATCGATGCGGGCCGCTCCACGGTAAGAATATCCCTGACTTGCATGACCGGTGCGGGACAAATCATGCCCCGACAGTCGAGTTCACGTTTCATCTTGAATGCCTCCTTTATTGCACAATGATTTTGTTTCGGGGCTCGGCAATCACCTCACCAATCACCGAGGCCGCTTCCACTCCACGGCCCCGAAGGGCGGTTCGCAGCCCTTCGGCCTCTTCGCTTGCCACCGCAATCAGGAGACCGCCCGAGGTCTGCGGGTCGAAACAGAGGTCGCGGACAACCGTGTTCACCGAATCGGCAAAGGTTACGAATGGGCCCCGAAATTTGTTGTTATTGTAGGTTCCAGCCGGCACCAACCCCATGGCAGCCCATTCCAGGGCCTCGGGGTAATGGGGCAGACAGGTCGAATCGATCCGCAGGCCATGGCCTGAATCCACCACCATCTCGGCCAGATGCCCCAGAAGACCGAAACCGGTGATATCTGTGCAGGCACTGACGTTAAAGTCAATCATCACTTCAGCCGCGACCCGGTTCAGTGCCGCCATATTTTCGATCACCCGGTCAACAACCTGGCTGTCCGCAAAACCAGCCTTGATCGCAGTGCAGACAATGCCGGTCCCCAGCGGCTTGGTGAGAAGCAGCTTATCGCCGCACCTGATCTTTTTCTTGGTCAGCACCTTGTCTGGATGGATGAAGCCGGTCACCGAAAGGCCGTATTTCAGTTCGGGATCGTCGATGGTGTGACCGCCCACCAGAACCACACTGGCCTCCCGCAGGGTTGCAAGCCCGCCCTCGATCACCTGGCGCAGGACGGAGAGGTCCAGTTTGCTCGCCGGAAAGGCGACGATGTTCATGGCGGTTTTCGGAACGCCACCCATGGCGTAAACATCGCTTAAGGCGTTAGCGGCGGCGATTCTGCCAAAGGCGTGCGGGTCATCGACCATGGGCGGGAAAAAATCCAGGGTCTGGACCAGAGCGAGGTCGTTGGTCACCCGGTAAACGCCCGCATCATCGGCCCGTTCCAGACCGACAAGAAGATTGTCATCCACCGGCAGATCAAGGCCGCACAAGGCCCGGTCAAGATCTCCGGGCGGCAGTTTGGCGGCGCAGCCGGCGCCCTTGACCGTGCGGGTCAGGCGAATGGGCAGACCTCCACTCATGGCGTCTCTCCCGCCTCGGCATTCCAGGCGGACAACGCCTTGTCGCATTTTTCCTGAACCAGCGCGGCAATGGCGGGGCGAGAAAAGTCGCGTGACTTCATCATCTCGCGGGAGGCGTTGATCAGGCCGGTGCGGATTTTCCGGCCCCGGGCCGCCTCCGCCGCCTGGGCCAGATGCTGCCTGAGTTCCGCCTGGTTTTTGCCCTCTGTCTGCCCCAAAGGCCCGAGTGCGGCGATTTTTTGGGTAAAGGCGGTGATGATCTTGACGAAATTCGGCCCTTCGGCGGCCGAGGCCCAGTCGATCAGGAAGCGCTCCCTGGCTATACCGAGACGATCCAGCATCTCATGAACCAGAGAAGCCGAGACCAGGGCATGGTAGTTCCCGTCCTGATAATGGCATTCTCCGGGATGGCAGCCGCCGACAAAGATACCATCGGCGCCGTTAGCGAACCCTTCCAGCGGAAAGGAGGGATCAAGCCTGCCGGTGCACATGATGCGGACAACCCTCAAGTTGGGCGGATACTGATAGCGGCCGACCCCGGCCGAATCAGCTGCGGTGTAGCAGCACCAGTTGCACAGAAATCCTAAAATATGGGGATTATATTCGTTGGTCATTACTCTTCTCCTTGCGGGTTGAAAGCACGCACCTGGGCCATAATGCCGTCGTAGGTGAAACGGCCCATGTCGATGGCCAGAGTGGGGCAGCGGGCGGCGCAGACTCCTCAGCCCTTGCAGGAGGCGGTGATGGTCCTGGCCTTTTTGAGCTTGCCCTCTTTGTAAATAGTGATCGCCTTATACGGGCAGAAGGTCTCACAGGCCCCGCAGCCGATGCATTTTTCCGGATCGACCTTGGAAACAATGGGTTCCGGGGTGATCCTGCCGTGGGCCAAGGGCTGACAGGCGCGTCCCGCGGCGGCCTGAGCCTGGGCGATGGTCTCGTCGATGGCTTTCGGGGAGTGAGCCAGCCCGCAGACAAAAACGCCGTCCACCGCCAGATCCACCGGCCGCAGCTTGACATGGGCCTCCAGATAAAACCTGTCGCCGGTCACCGGCACCTTGAGCAATTTGGCAAGCTGTTCCGGTTCCTCGGCGACGATGCCGGTGGAAAGGATGAGCAAATCCGCCCGCCGTTCAACCTCCTCGCCTAGGATGGGATCGAAAACCGTGACAATAGGCTTTGCTGTTTTGCCCTTGCCCACGACTGCTTCCGGCGGCATCTCCGGTGTATAACGGGTAAAGATCACCCCCAGTTCACGGGCTCGGCGGTAATCGTCCTCCATGAAACCGTAGGTTCGCATGTCCCGGTAGAGGATGGTGATTTGGGTAGCAGGCGAAATTTCCTTGATGCGCAAGGCATTTTTCACCGCCTGGCCGCAGCAGACCCGGCTGCAGTAGGACAGATCATCGCCCCGGGAGCCGACGCACTGGATCATGACAATCTGGCCGCAGTCGGCGGGCAAAGGCTTCTTCCCGGCCAGTTTCTTTTCCAGATCGATCTGGGTCAGCACTCTGTTCGACTCGCCGTAGCCGAACTGATACGGGACATAGGGCCTGCCTCCGGTGGCGATCACCACTACCCCGTGATTGATCACCGTGCTCCCCCTCGGGCCCTGGATGGTGGAGGTGAAATTGCCGACGTAGCCCGAAATAACGGACAATTGCGCTTCAGTGAGCAGGGTGATTTTGGGATGTTTTTTAACTCGGCTGGCAAGTTCCTTGATTTTGTCACCGGGATCATTGCCGTGGCGATCACGACTGAGCAGGAGTGTCTGGCCGCCGGGATTTTTTTCCTTTTCAACCAGGGTGCATTCGAAACCCTGATCGGCGATGGTCAGGGCCGCGGTCATCCCGGCCAGCCCCGCTCCGATCACCAAGGCCGACGGGGTGACCGGCAGCACCTGCTCTTCCAGCGGCACAAGCAGCCTGGCCTTGGCCACCGCCATGCGCACCAGGTCTTTTGATTTTTCGGTGGCCGCCTCCTTTTCATTCATGTGGACCCAGGAACACTGATCGCGGATATTGGCCATTTCAAAAAGCGCCTTGTTCAACCCCGCCTCCCGCATGGTTGCCTGAAAAAGCGGTTCATGAGTCCTGGGTGTGCAGGCCGAAACCACCAGCCGGTTCAGGTTTTGTTCCTTGATAATCAAGGCGATCTGCCCCTGTGCGTCCTGAGAGCAGGAATAAAGGTTGTCGGTGGCATAGGCCACGCCGGGAAGCGTCCTGGCGTACTCCGCCACCGACGGCACATTGACCACGCCGCCGATGTTGATGCCGCAGTGGCAGACAAAAACGCCGATACGCGCTTCCTCGCCGGTGACATCCCGCTCGGCGGGCAAAACCGTATCCACAGTCTCGGAATTCCTGCCTTGCGCCAGGAGCCCGGAACAGAGCCCAGCCACGCCGCCCGCCTGGGTGACGCTGTCGGGAATGTCCTTCGGCCCCTGAAAGGCCCCGATCACATAGACACCTGGACGGCTGGTGGCAAGGGGCGCAAAGGCGTCGGTAGCGGCGAACTGGTATCCGTTCAGGTCGATGCCGGCGGCGTCGGCCAGTTGTTCAGCATCTTCAGGGGCCTCAAGACCTTGAGAGAGCACCACGAGATCAAACTTTTCATAATGATGAGAGCCCGCGTCGTCCGCCCAGGTCAAAAGCAGGCCGCCGCCGAAGACATCTTCCACCCTCGGCGGTCGGGCATAAATGACCCTGAAATTGTTTTCAGTAATGGCCCGTTCCCGGGCAGCGTCAAAACCCTTGCCGTGGGTGCGGACATCCATGAAGAAAAGGGTGATCTCGGCATTGGGATCATGCTCACGGGCCAGGGTCGCCTGTTTGATGGCGTACATGCAGCAGACCGAGGAACAGTAATTGTTGCCGCAGGTCACGTCCCGGGAGCCGATGCATTGCAGGAAGGCGATTTTCTTCGGGTGTTTGTGATCGGAGATGCGGAGGATTTCGCCACCGGTGGGGCCAGAGGCGCACATCAGCCGCTCATGCTCAAAGGCGGTCAGGACATCATCGAATTTTCCCCAGCCGTAGGAGCGCAGCACGTCTTCGCTGACCCGACCGAACCCGGGCGCCAGCACCACTGCGCCCACTTGCAGGTCGAGTGCCTCTTCCCGGTCGTCAAAACGAATGGCCCCGGCCCGGCAGACCACGGCACAGAGCCCGCAGGTCTGATGGTTCAGCCGCAGACAGGTTTTGGGGTCGATATGATAACTGGCTGGCACCGCCTGGGAGTAATCTATGTGGGCGGCATGGGTGGCGCGCAGGTTCTCATTGTAGTCGTCACCCATCTCCTTGAGACAGTACAAGGTGCACTGACCGCAACCGTTACAGATTTCTTCGTCGATGTAGCGGGGCTGTTTTTTTATTCTGGCGGTAAAGTGTCCCGGCCCGCCATCCAGGGAAAGCATCTCGGATTTGGTCAGAATTTCGATGTTGCCGTCCCTGCCAGCCTCAACCAGTTTGGGGGCGAGGATGCAAAGGGAACAGTCGTTGGTGGGAAAGGTCTTGTCAAGACGAGCCATGACTCCGCCGATGGCGGCACTCTTTTCGACAAGGTAAACCTTATAGCCGAGTTCCGACAGGTCAAGGGCGGCCTGAACACCAGCGACACCTCCGCCGATCACCATAACGGCGCCGCTGGCGGCTTTTGATTTTTTGTGTGGAGCTGGGGCAGTCACGAGAGCTTCCTCCTTCGTGGATCAGATGCGTATTCAGCCTGGAAAGACAGACTTTCCGCATCCGATGCCCGAAGGAGTCGAGCCCTCAGCTATGGAGAGAGATCAACGAATGGGCGAGGGAACAGAGCGTCTGCCGTTCGCGCCACCCAGACCGGGCGGCATGCTGGACGCAATGTTCAGTATGATGAGTATCTGATTTTGTTCATTTGTTATGATTCTTCCCAAAATAGTAATTTTTGGATTTATTACATAAAATTTTCCGATAAGTCAAATAAGAAAGAATGATCGATCTTCGTCAATTCCTAAAATGAATTCATCTTTGACAAGAATTGAACTTCAGTAAATTTTTGTCCTATTTTCTCCTTGCCTTTTTCGGCCTAATCCATAAGAATAAGGTCATTATTCCGGCTCATTTCACAATGAGATACCCCTTTTCAGGGCTTAGCTGAACACATTCTCTGTGTTCTTGAATTCCAGGTACCACAGTCTCGCAAGTCATTTGTACGTCCCGGTTTAATCGCGAATGCGAACCTGCGCCGTCATATAATTTTTGCGTGGCTGCCTCATCTTTTTCTTCTTTATTCCCTATTTCCATCTTCGCCGACGCTCAGGGTTTAATCACTCTTGTGAACCTCATGCCCGTCAGGCGAGATATTTTTTTCTGTAAATCCATCAACCCATCAATCGGGAGCGAAACAACTCATGCTCCCATTGGGGCGTTGTTGTTTCTCTTCCACAGCAAACAGGAGGAAACAACAATGGCAGCAACACTCAAGGAAAAGATCGATCAGATCAACGAAAGATTACGGTCTTTCGGCAAGGAGGCGGTTCAGGAAATCAAAATGACGGGCAAGGACGGCAAGGTCATCGGCCAAGTAAAATACGGCTACCGACCTCAATACGTGTTTGATTCAGTCAATGAATTTCTTGGCCCGGAAAACTGGAAGTACGAATTGACCAAGGAAGAGATCTTCGACACCCAGGCGGTGGCCGAAGTGAAACTCTTTCTCAAGGTCGATGGCGAATGGCTCTGTAAAGGATCACAGAAAGGCCAGATGCAGATTGTCAAAGGCAATGTCGGCGATGCCCAGAAAGGCGCGATCACCGATGCCATCCAGAAATGCATGTCGCTTCTCTCCATCGGCAGCGATTCCTACAAGGGGTTGCTGAGCAAAGTCTATCAGGCGAATGCCCCGAAAACCCAGTCCGGCAGCAAACAAGCGGATAAGAAAACAGCGGACCAGAGCAACAAACCTTTAACCATGCCCAAGATCGCCGGCGTCACCTTTGAAAGCCATCAAGGTGTCATCGTCGCCATTGGAGACAGGCTGTACGACAAGAAGGAACTGCTCAAGGCCGCCGGCTTTCAATGGGACAAGTCCGAAAAGACCTGGATGAAGAAAGCTGCATAGCAAGCAAAATTTCGTGTCACGCATGTGTCACGTGACTTTAACGTGACTGTCACGTGACAGTATGCACCACCTATCAATTCATCATTCTTAACCAACCACCCGTAAACCAGTGGGAGTGATCACCATTCCCCTGGCGGGAATCCGTGTATCCTCCCCGAAAAATCCATTATGGAGGATACCATGTCAGACCAGTTAATGATCACCCTGCAGGCAGCTCTTCAGCAGTTGGCCATTCAGCAAACCGTGGCAACGCTCGGCGACCGTGCCACTTATCTCGGCGCATCCGATATCGCTTCCTGCCCACGCAAAACTATTCTTTCAAAAATCAATCCCCCTGAAGCCGATCTGGTGACCCTGCTTCGTTTTAGACGCGGGCACATGGCTGAAGACATCGTGGCAGCAGCGTTCTCCGCCGCCGGCTTTACTAATTTCACGCGGCAGGTGGAAGTTCAGTACGCAGGCGATGTCCCGGTCACAGCCCACATCGACTTCGTTTTCACATCCGAAATCAGGAAGACCATGGCCGTTCTGGAAGTGAAATCACCGGAGACCATCCCGGCACATCCATACGGCTCGTGGGAAACACAGCTCTATTTGCAGATGGGACTGCTTGCCGCGGCCTATCCCGAGTACACCGTCGAAAAGGGCGCGATTCTCGCGGTCAACTTCGGTGCGTCGGGCATGGAGCTGTTCAACGGCTACACGCCGCAGGCAACTATTTTTGAAGGCTTGATTAACCGGGCATGCACCATCTGGAGCGACTACCAAAAGGTTATGACGGCCTCGGCAACTATACCGGCCATGGAGGTCAGCCCTTTGTGCGGTTATTGCCCCTTTGTGGCGGACTGTCCGAAATTCGAGGCCGAAGAGGTCCGGGAACTCACCGAAAGCGTCGAGATCCTCACCGAACTGCAACAACAGCAGAAGAACCTCGAAAAGGACATCGACATCCGCAAAAGGGATCTCCTGGCCCTTGTTTCAACGCGAGGACCGATCAAGGCCTATGGCCGACTGCTCCAGAAAGCAACCCGCACCAGAAAGACATTGGACACGAATCGTCTCGCCGATTTCCTCAAGGACTACGGGCAATCCCTGACTGATTTTCAGGAGAGCAGCTCCTATTCCTTCCTGGAAATCAAAAAGGCGGCCTGATTAGACCCTCTCTCAGAGACGAATATTTAAGGTCGTTTCTGTTATAGCTGAACGATCACACGTATCCAGCAGTTGTTTGATTGTAGAGGGTCTTATCCAGCTCCGCAGGGTTCCTATCCGGCATCATTAACCGACAATACCCGTAACCCGGGGGTGAAAACAACACCCCTTCGGGCGGTGGCTTGTCTTCACCCTCTGGTTGCAATCACACCAAGGAGAAGACAATGCTCACTAAAATCATCATAACCACCGGCATCATCGTCACCGTCATCTATCAGGCCCAGAACCTCATTCTCCGAGTCGCCAGGCTCATGCTGACGACGGGTTAACGAGGTGCGGCCATGAAAAACAGTAAAGACGTGCAAATGCCGAAAGTCATAATTCATGTGGAAGGCGGTCTGGTCCAGGCAGTTTATTCCGCCGAGGAATTGGATATCCAGGTGTACGACCTGGATATGCCGGACTTCGCCACCTACACCGAAATTGAGGCAATAAAAGCGATTGCCGCTGAATTCGAAACGGAAATCAAAGAGTTGCAACAAATTTATTAAGAGGATCTGGAGCACATCCGGCCCGGAACCAAACCCACTTAATATGGGGGACGCAACACTCTCCCCATGGTGGGGACAGGTTCGCGCCCCTTTTTTTCAAAAGGAGAAATATCATGTTGAACAAGACAATGTTGATCGGAAACTTAGGCGCTGACGTGGAAACCCGTTACACCAAGAACAAGGTGGCTGTCGCGAATCTCAGGATTGCGACCACGGAGCGGTGGAAAAATTCAGAGGGCAACCAGCAGGAAGCCACTGAATGGCACCGTGTCGTGGCATTCGGCCGTCTGGCTGAAATCTGCGGTGAATATCTCGCCAAAGGTTCCAAGGTGTATATCGAAGGCCGGTTACAGACCAGAAAATGGGAAGACAGTGACGGCAATGCCCGGTTCACCACGGAAATCATCGCCCGCGAGATGAAAATGCTCGGCGGCGGCGACAAGGCGGAAAGCATTCCGGCCCTGCCGGAAGACGGTCTTGAACCGCCCATGTCCGATGACGTGCCTTTTTAAGCCACAACACTCCAGAAAAGCCTGAATCCTGCACCCGCAGGGTTCGGGCTTTTCCCTCATGT
>JAZDIS010000013.1:0-4351 GCA_043804705.1 Pseudomonadota bacterium
GTTTGGGGCACCATAAAATCCGCTTGATGAAAGGATGAGTCGCCGTTGCTAAAAACAAAATCCACAATCGCGGTGTCTTTCCGGTATTGGGCCTGCGATTCCCATTCCTCCATATCAACTGAAAAACAGCCGCCATTCAGGTCAAGAATTCTTCCGAAAACGCTGGGCGAATCAAAATGAGGCCAGCACAACCAGTCGATCGACCCTGATTGGCTCAGCAGGGCGGATAGCCGCTCCCGGGACAAGCCGTTGATCATGCCGGCGCTCAAGGAGTTGCGCAGGGTCTTGCGCCGCTGGCCAAAGGCGGCGTTGACAATGCGCCGGAGCAGTTTCCGGTCATGGGCAGGGATCTGCGCCACCCGTGCCGGCACCGGGTGGAAGGTGATCCGCACCACCACTGAATCAACCTTGGGCCGTGGATGAAACTGGCCGGGACCGACCTGCATGATGGTTTGCACCGAAGCGCAATCGGCGAGCAGGACGGAGAGCACCCCGTATTCCTTTGTGCCCACCGGGGCGGTGAGGCGCTGGCCCACTTCTTTTTGCAGCATAAGCACGGCCCAGCTCAGGGATTCGTGGTTTTCAACGAGCTTGAAAAGAAGCAGGTTGGAGATGGAGTAGGGAAGATTGGCCAGGATTTTCAGCGGGCCATTGGTCTGGGCCGCAAGTTCGGCAAAGTCTGCCCTGAGAAGGTCCTGGTGGATGAGGGTGACGTTGGCGGGCAGAGTCCGGTGTTCCTGGTGGTAGGCAATGATCCCGGCATCAAGCTCCAGGCCGATAACCTGCTTGACCCGTTCCGCCAGGGGCAGGGTCAGGGATCCCAGGCCCACCCCAAGCTCCAGAACAGAGTCGTCCGGGGTAACGCCTGACAGCTCGACAATGCGTTCCGCCGTCTGCCGGTGGACCAGGAAATTCTGGCCCAGTTTTTTGCTGGGGGCCAGCTGGTGGTCGGTCAGGATTTTTTTTATGGGAAGATCTTTGCTCATTGGGTCTCATTTAAGAATGTGTTTATCCTGCCTCTTTTTGCGGAGAGCGCGGAAGAATTTGAAGGCAAGAATATAGCCGGCACAGGTGAACGGGATTGCCAGCAGGACTCCGCCCAGCAGCATGACCGCAGCAGCATCAAGGCCCAGCTGCCAGAGGGTGGCGAGGCTTTCTTTAAAGCCCGCATCGGAGGTAAACAGGCTCAGCAGGGCTTGTATCCGTTCCCAGGAAAGATGCCCGGGAAGCAGCCAGTTTCCCAGTCGCCAGCAGAAATAATATTGCGGGAGCCAGGTAAGGGGATTGCTGATCGCCGTGGCCGCGATCAGGGCGGCAAGGATGTTTCCCCGCAGGGGCCAGGCAAGGATGATGATGAACGCGGTGTGCAGGGGGACGGTCGGGGTAATGCCGACAAAGAGACCAATGGCCACGCCCAGGGCCAAGGAATGCGGGTCTCCTTGCAGCCGGAGAAATTTGAGATAATAGTATTTCGCGGCGCGGCGGGGCTTCATGGCTCGGCACGGAGGGGAGCGGGCGGCGTCGGCGCGGTTCCGGCAAGAACAGGCCCCTGATGCAGAACCGGCGAGCGGGAATAGGCATCGGTGTCAAACGAGGTCGTGGCTCTTTCGGCAAAATGATAATAGCCTGCCAGGGCGATCATCGCGGCATTATCCGTACAGAGCTCAAGGGAGGGCATGAAAATCCGGATGTCTTTTTCGGCGCCGAGGTTCTTGAGGGCAGCGCGCAACCTGGAATTGGCCGCCACTCCCCCGGCCAGGGCAACGGTGGAAATTCCGTGCAGTTGCGCGGCCTTTAGCACTTTTTTGCACAGCACCTCCACCACGGCCTCCTGAAAAGAGGCGCAGATATCGGGGATATTGAACGGTTCGTTTTTTTGCTCGCGTTGGTGAACATAGTTGGCCACTGCGGTTTTCAGGCCGCTGAAGCTGAAATCGAGACTGTCCGGTCCAAGCCAGGCCCGGGGGAAGGGGATCGCCCCTGGGTTTCCTTCCTCGGCCAACCGGCTGATCACCGGCCCGCCCGGGTATTCAAGACCAAGAATCTTGCCCACCTTGTCAAAGGCCTCGCCCGCGGCATCATCACGGGTTCTGCC
Source organism: Pseudomonadota bacterium (assembly GCA_043804705.1). GTDB lineage: Bacteria > Desulfobacterota > Desulfobulbia > Desulfobulbales > Desulfurivibrionaceae > Thiovibrio. The sequence goes on from JAZDIS010000013.1 coordinate 2,096, forward strand.
CAAGAGCCGGGTGGTGGTGTGGTCAAGGACCAGAAAGATGCTGGAATGTCCTCCGGAAGCCACCAGGGCGATATAGGGGAATTCCGGCTGTTCCTTTTCCAGAAAGGGGGAGAGAAGATGCCCGATAACATGGTCAACCCCCACATAGGGGATGCCCTTCACCGCGGAAATGGCCTTGGCAAAGGAAAGGCCGACCAGCAGCGAGCCGACCAGCCCAGGACCCTGGGTGACGGCCAAGCCGTCAAGATCGTCCAGAGTGACCCCTGCCTGCCTGAGAGCCGTCTCCACCACCGGGTAGATGTTTTCCAGATGCTTTCGAGAGGCAAGTTCCGGAACCACGCCGCCGTATGGACTGTGCACAGCCACTTGGGAGTTGATGACATTGCTCAGCAGGGTGTGGCCATCGCGCAGAACCGCCGCCGCTGTTTCATCGCAGGAGCTTTCGATGCCGAGGATGAGCATGAACGGTTTTTTCCCAAGGTGAGTTTTAAGAGGGGAGAGCATAAATGACGATTGACGAATGCTTCCAGGCATCGTAGTCTTACGTCCCTCATTATGTAGCAGGAAAGCCGGAAAAAATCAAAGATTGATGCGATCGGCGCGGACGATTTCATCCGGACAGCCGGGTGGGCATCGGCCCAGGATGGTTTCCCCGGCTACATTTTTTAGCTAAAGATACAAGGTATGGCGAACATGACCACCAATCATGACCAATATGCGGGAACGCAACCGGCAGCTCCAACCACTCCGTCTGAATCTGGTCTTCCCGGTCAATCCCAGGGCGAGCGCCTGACGGACATGTTTGCCCGTTCCATCAGTTATCTGCGGATATCCCTCACCGACCACTGCAATCTCAACTGTCAGTACTGCATGCCGCAGGAAGGGCGGATCAGGTTGGCAAACGAGGAACTGCTCAGCTATGAGGAGCTTCTCCGGGTAGTGGGTATTGCCGTTTCCCTTGGCATCGAGAAGGTCCGGCTGACCGGCGGGGAGCCCTTGGTGCGGCGGGATGTTCTCACCTTTATCAAGGCGTTGGCCGAAATTCCGGGGCTTACGGATATCCGCCTTACCACCAACGGCGTTTTGCTGGCCGATTATGCCGAGGCCTTGCAAAAGGCCGGAATCAGCAAGCTGAATATCAGCCTGGACACCCTGCGCCCGGAGCGGTTTCAGCAGATCACCGGGGTTGACGCCTTTGCCCGGGTCTGGGCCGGAATCAGCAAGGCCCGGGAGCTGGGCTTTTCCCCGATCAAACTGAATGTTGTTGCCCTGCGGGGGATAAATGATGATGAGTTTATTGATTTTGCCAAGCTGACTCTTGTCGAGCCTCTACAGATTCGCTTTATCGAGTTCATGCCCATTGGCGCTTCGGCCCTCTGGGACAAAGGGAAATACATCAGTTCCAGGGAAATCATGGAAATCATCAAGCCCGTGGGGTCGCTTGAACCGATACCGGCGAAGCGTATGGATGGTCCCGCCCGTATTTTTCGGTTTGCCGGGGCTGCCGGCAGTGTTGGTTTTATCAGCCCCATCAGCCATCATTTCTGCGACCGGTGTAACCGGTTGCGACTCACCTCGGAAGGCAGGCTGCGGTCCTGTCTCCTGCTCGACCAGGAAACTGATCTCAAGGCAAGGCTGCGCGGTGGGGCAACCGATGCAGAGATCAGAGAGCTTATTATCGCGACTATTCTTGATAAGCCGAAGAGGCATACCCTTTCGCCGGACGACAGGGGAAATTGCCACGGGCAGATGTCACGGATAGGGGGGTGAAAGATAGGGCTGAGTGTGAGCAGTTTAGATATTGCTCTATCCCGGCAGTCTGGATGATTCAGTCTTTACACTCGCCGGCCAAGATCATTCTTGAAAAGCCCGGCAAAGATTTCGCGCAGCAATCGATCATCAATCTTCGCCATCAGCCGTTCCTCATATTCATCAGTGTCCGGTCTCACCCTGGTGCCGGCAATGGATTCCTGGGTCTTTTCCGCTAAGATTGGAGGGAGGGGCGTGGATTCGATCTCATCCTGATGGTCACGGTTGTTTTCTATCCAGCGCTGGCAATCGTCATGGCTGCCGATATAGCTGAAGATCAGCCGCCGTTCCCTTTTCAGGGCAATAAGCCGGAAGCCGCAGGAAAGATCGTACTTGCGGCAATCATTGAGGCGCAACTCGCCGTGGCGGGTGCGTTTGCATTCCGCCTCCTCGTGCAGGGGGTTGGTTTGCAGATCGGCGATAATCCTTTGTGCCCGTTCGGCCACG
>JAZDIS010000014.1:0-33543 GCA_043804705.1 Pseudomonadota bacterium
GTTGCGCACCGGCCAAGGGCGAAGGGGGCACCAAAAGCTCATGCTCCTGACAGCCGGGATAGATGGCGAGAAACCCTCTCTCCGTCACAACCTTGGCGCTGCCCTGAAAAATACAGTCTTTCCCCGCCGCCACCGTCACGGCGAGAAGCTTCCCTTGCGCCTCTTTCATCTGGCTTGCCAGGGCCCTGGCCCAAACCAGCCGGTAGATCTTGTCCTCGGCAGGCCCCAGTTTCCCTGAAAGCTCTGCCGGGCCAAGCTCCGGCAGAGTGGGCAGGATCAAGCCCCTGACATTTCCCGGGGTGATTGCCGGCCCCAGACAACCCTCTCCCAACCTCTTGCCGACCTGTTCCCTGATCTTGGCAAACAAGGCGACAGAGGCGTCCTGCCCCATGGCCGGGGGAAGAAATGCGGTGACAAGCCCCAGCCATCGGCCATCCACCTGCACCCCGTTATAGAGATTGCGGATCGCGGTCATGGCCGCGAACGGCGAAAGCCCCCCCTGCGCAATCCCGTCCCGGAGCAGTTCCATGAACTGGTACGGTTCCGGCGGGGCAACGGCAAGGGGCGAAGCAACCACTTCACGGACCTGAAACGATGCCGTATTAAACAGGTTGATGGCGGCATGCACCTCTTTCTCGTTGCGCAGAAAACCGTCATCCGTGATCCCGTAAGCCTCATTCAGACTAAGAACAGAGTCCCCAGCCTCAATGCTGACCTTGACCTTCACCTTCCATTTGGCGATCGGGGTGTACATCCGGATCTCGGTTTCCCTCTCCGCCAGCAAAAAAAGAACGGTGAGACTCGGATAATTGAGAGGGAGGCCATCGGGGCCGGAGCGGCTGCCCAAGAGGCGTTGCAGGTGCCTCCCCAGATAGGACTCAAAAAGCATTTTGACATAGGTAGCCGAGCCCCTCTCGCCACTGACAGGCTCCAGCCGCCGGAAAGATTCCCGGAGCGCCTCGCCGGCAAGGCCGGTTAAGCCGAGCCTCTTTGGTTGCGCACTGCCAGGAGCGACCGTGGCCCAATAGCCGCTGATCAGCCAGGCCCAGTATTCCCCCCGCCAGTCACCATCAAGGGCGAGATATATTTCCCGGCCCTGACAAGCCAAAAGTCTGTCCAGAAATATTTTTTCCTTGGCCTCCGGGGTAAACTCAAAATGCGGCTTCTCCCGATGCATATGGTCCTTGGGAGAAACATAAGATGCCTTGGCCGGAGCCGCCTGCACCAGGATGGTTTCCACTTCTTCGCCGAAGTGATCTTCCAAGGTTTTTGCCTTGGCCGCCGCCTCGACAATGACTACGGACTTTGCCATGTACCTCTCCCCACGGATTTTCCAACTACGAAAGGCCCTCGTTTCACAAAAAAACAGTGAAGGAATTCCCCTGCCTTCACGAAAAATAGCATATAATCTGCAACGACTTTATACAATGAATTATCAGCAGACTTTTCTTGCTTTCCAACCCTTTCAACCGGAGCTCCCATGCCGTCCCTCTTCACCCTCCAAGGCATTGACGAAACCCTTAACAACCTGGAGTTAAAACAGGGGACTCTCAAGGCGGAACTGGCCAGGGTTATCCGCTCGTATTTCGTTGACGATCGTTCCTTGCAGACCATCTCCAGCATCCCCACCGATGAGATCGTCCTCAAAATTTGGGGGCCATGCCAGGCGGAAGAACTCAAGGCCAAAAAGAAAAACTTCAGCTCCCTCAAGTCCGCGCTCAACAAATCCCTCAAGGATCTCGACAAGGCAGGGAAAAATCAGGCTGGCATCATTCTGGGCCGGGATAATGTCTTTATTGTTTCCGAAGAGCGCAAGAATGACCTCATCAAACAGATGGGGCTTTCGCCAAACTCCCCGCATCTGCTGCACGACATGTTCGCGGCCTTCAAAAAATTTTTCTCCGAAAACATCAAGGAGCAAGACGCCCAAGAGGTCAAGGATCTGCTGGCGGAGTTTGAAGTAACTCAAAAAAAATTAAGTAAGATAGCCGGGCTTGAACCGGAAGCAGACCAGGAAGAAAGCACTGCCGAGATTTCGGGGCCGGAGGAAGAAAACGCCCCACGCGCAGAAACAGAACCCGAGAAGGATGACGCCGTTGAGACCATTGAAATCCTGGAGGGAGATGAAGTTGAAGTCGTTGAGGAGCGTGAAGAGATAGAGGTTCTCGACGAGGACCAGATCGAAGAAATCGCGGCCGCAGATCGGGAGGAAATCGAACTCCTTGACGAGGAGGTGGAAATCCTCGATGCCGACGAGCTGGAGGAGGTGCTGGAGGAAGAGGCGCCTTCGGCTGAAGGTGCCGACGCGGAGGAAGGCGGGCCGGCAGGAGAAGATCTCGCGGAAGAGGTGGAGGTGCTGGACGAGGAGGTGGAAATCCTTGATGCCGACGAGTTGGAGGAGGTGCTGGAAGCAGAGGCGGAGGAATCAGCAGAGCCCCTGGCGGAAAAGCCCCACCAGCCAACCCCTCTGGAGGTTCTTTCAAAATACATTGAGGCGGAAGAAGCGGTGAACCAGAGAGACCTGCTCCGGGAAACCCAAGAGGAGTTTATCAACCAGATTCTGGAGCGCTTCATGCCGAAATTCATCAAGATTCCGGCGGGCGGCTATCTGGTGGGCAGCGCCACTCCCAAAGGGCTGGAACAGCCCCTGCGCAAGATCATGCTCCATGATTTCTATCTTGGTCAAGCACCCGTGACCAACGATCTGTTCGACATGTTTGTCAGGGAAACAGGATATACGACCGACGCGGAGGAAGCCGGCTACGGCATTGTTTTCGAAGGCCGTTGCACCAACAGAATAAACCCGGAAACCGGCCGGGAAATCTTCAGCCTGACCCAGGGAACCCTTGCCCGCCATGTGAGTGGGACAAACTGGCGCCATCCCGCCGGGCCGGGCAGCTCCTTGGAGGGAAAACATGATCATCCCGTGGTGCAGGTCAGCCACGACGATGCCATGGCCTTTGCCGCCTGGGCGGGAAAACGGTTGCCCACGGAAGAGGAATGGGAAGCCGCGGCCCGCGGCGCAAGCGGCCAGCTCTTTCCCTGGGGCGACAGGTGGCTGGACGATTTCGGCAATTTCGAGGCCGCCTGCTTCGGCACCACAACCTCCGTCGAGCATTACGGCCGTAAGGTTATGAGCCCCTTCGGCATCTATGACCTGCTGGGCAACGCCGCCGAATGGACCTCCTCCCCCCATACCGGACAGGCAGACCGGCAGCCGGGCCGATCAGGGGAAAGAATCTACATCCTCAAGGGCGGCTCCTGGATAACCGGGGGGACCGTGACCGCAGCCTGGCGTCAGATAGAACGGGGAAAATATTGGACAAACACCATCGGCTTCCGTTGCGCGGTATGAAAGCTGTCAGCTGTCAGCCGCAGGCTGTAAGCCGGTGTCCAAAACGATATCAATCAGCTCCTCGCTCACCGCATCGGTGATGACAACCTTGCCGATCTCCGTGGGCAGCACAAAAAATGGCCGCCCCCCAACAGTTTTCTTGTCTGTTTTCAGGAACCCCTTGATCTGCTGCGGGGTAAATCCCGGCGGAATCTCCGTTGGCAGGCCGTAATCGGCAATGAGCCGGCACACCGCCTCGGCCTGGGCCTGCGGAAAAATGCCTTTGCCCGCCGCCAGCCGACAGGCGGCCACCATCCCTAGGCCAACCGCCAGCCCGTGGGCCATGGCATAGTTGGAGGCGGCCTCCACCGCGTGGCCTATGGTATGGCCGAAATTCAGAATCCGCCGCAGGTCGGCCTCGCGCTCGTCCGCAGCCACCACCGCACCCTTGATCTCGCAACAGCGGGCGATCACCTCTTCAAGCACCGCAAGATCCCTGGCCAGGATGGCATGCCGCTGTCCGGCAAGATAGCGGAAGAACTCAGGGTCATAAATCACCCCGTACTTGATTACCTCGGCCAGTCCGTTCAACAGCTCGGCCGGCGGCAGCGACATGAGAACATTGCTGTCGATGTAGACACAGCGGGGCTGATAAAAGGCCCCGACCAGATTTTTTCCCTCCGGGATATCAACTCCGGTCTTCCCACCCACCGAGCTGTCCACCTGGGCCAGGAGGGTGGTGGGAATCTGGATAAACGGGATGCCCCGCATGTAGATGGCGGCAAGAAAGCCGGTGATATCTCCGGTCACTCCGCCCCCCAGGGCGATGAGCGCGTCTTTGCGGTCCAGACCGAGCTGGGCGAGTCTGCTTGCCAGTTCGGCAACCGTGGCCAGATGCTTGCTTGCCTCGCCTCGGGGAAAGGTAATGAGCTCCGCGGAAACACCTGCCGCGGCCAGGGAGGCCATGAGCCTGACACCCAAGAGGTCCGCGACATGGGAATCCGCCACAACCACATAACGTTTGGCGATGGCTCGCTGCTTGAGATCCGGGCCGATTGCCGCCAGGATGTCGTTCTCGATCAAAATATCATAGGCTCTATCGCCCAAGCCAACTCGAATTGTCCGCATACTCTATCGCCTTTCGGAGTCTCGACTCCGCCTCGTTTACCTGCTGGTATCTTTTGCCATGGAGCTTGCAAAGCCCGCTTTTCCATTTATAAAGAATCGCACAATATTGCAACCTTCTTGACAACTTCCACAGGATCGCTAGACTGGATAACAGAGGCAACAACAATGAACATACATCATGCAGGAGGGAACCATGGCAGCCAAGAAAGACAAATCCGCATTGAACGAAGCCGGAAGGAAGGTGGGTAAGGCCTTGGCCCGGTCAGGCCACACAGTGGAAGAAACCGGACAGAAAATGAAGACGGCGGCGGAAAAATTTGTAAAGGACGCAGCGAAAAAGGCGGAAAAAACCGTGGAATCGGCCATCGGCAAGGTAAAAAAAGAAGTAAGCGAACTCTCCCATAAAAAAACGGCCTGCGCGGCGCCGGAAAAAGACCCTCTGTTCAAGCCGGGCAAAGGCATGACCGTGGAAGGCCAGATCGGTTTCCTGGCCGGAGACATCCTTGAGTACCTCTGCGAAAACGGCCCGACGCCGGTGACAAAACTCGCCGGCGTCATGAAAGACCGGGCTGGCCTTGCTCTCCTTGGGGCGGCGGTGGGCTGGCTGGCCAGGGAGGCAAAAATCGCCTTTTCCAAGGACGGCGCCAAGGTTTCCATCCTCTGAGCATCCCAAAAATATCCACAAAAAAAGGGGAGATGCCTTTCGGCACCTCCCCTTTTTTTATATACGGAAAGTCAGGTACAGCGATCTTACATCTTGGAACCGGAAGCAGCGCCCTGCATCTTGACCTCAACCTTCTCGGTCAGACCGGCATAGTACTCGCGCAGGATAACCAGAACCTCTTCGCGGCCAAAGTGGTCAACAACCTCTTTGCCCTCGGAAAGAGCCTTACGCAGCTTGGTGCCGGAAAGGATAACGCGATCTTCCTTGGTGTGCGGGCAGGTACGCAGAGAAGCCATACCATCGCACTTGTGGCAGTAAAAGGTCCAGTCGATCTTGAGCGGCATGCACTTCAGCGCCTTGCCCTCGGCCAGATTGGTCGGGATGCGGTCGAAGATTTCCTGAGCCTCGAAGAGGCCGTAGAAATCGCCAACACCGGCATGGTCACGACCGATGATCATCTTGGTGATGCCGTAGTTCTGACGGAAGGTTGCATGGAGCAGCGCCTCACGGGGACCAGCATAACGCATATCCAGGGGGTAACCGGCCTGGATGACGTTGTCTTTTACGAAGTAGTGCTCAACCAGACAATCGATGGCCTTAACACGAACCTCGGCAGGAATATCGCCTGCCTTCAGGTTGCCGATCAGAGAGTGGATCAGAACGCCGTCACATACCTCGATGGCGATCTTGGCCAGGAACTCATGGGAGCGGTGCATGGGGTTACGCAGCTGCAGAGCGGCAACGTCGGACCATTTGCGCTCTTCGAACATGGCGCGGGTCTCGGCCGGGGTCAGGTACACGCCCTTGTACTTGGCGGGGTACTCGCCCTCGGAGAGAACCTTAACCGGGCCGGCCAGGTTCACTTCTTTCTGCTTCATAACCATCTGCACGCCCGGATGATCCTTGAGAGCGATGTCCCAGAACTTGTCGTCGGCGGACTCTTCGCCCTGGCCCTTGAAAACCTTCTCACACTCCCACTTCTTGTCGGCGTCGGTCATCTCGAACTTCTCGGTGATCTTCATGGTGGCATAGATCTCGCCATCCGCCTCAAGGGCAACCTCGTCGCCGACCTTGATCGCATCGGCATCGGCCTTGGAGACATCCAGGGTGATGGGCAGGGGCCAGAAGGTGCCATCGGCCATGGTGAAATTCTCAACAACGCCCTTCCAGTCAGCCTTGTTCATGAAGCCATTCAGCGGAGAAAAACCGCCGATGCCCATCATGATCAGGTCGCCTTTGGCGCGCGCGCTGATCTTGATCTTCTTGAGGCCTTTGGCCTTATCCTGCTCAGCGGTACGCTCACTGCCGTGCAGCAGACAACATACCAGACCTTTTCCACCATGGGGAGCGACTAACTTAGACATGATTAAGTCTCCTTTGTATAATGATAAAGAAAATATTGTAAGAATGCACAATTGCACAATGAACACAGATTCAGTTTGACGATCAGGTATACGAGAGGCCCAAATAATTGTCAAGAAAAAAGTCGCCCGCCAAAAAAACAACGGCGCCTTTCCGCCATTCTCCTGGCATCGGGCGCTTTTTTATTTTGTGAATCCGCTATGACAAAGGAGGAAAATGGAGGGAGGATAAAACAGACTATCCAAGATAACCGGACGCACCTCCAGCGTTCAGCCTGCCCGCCGTTTTTTCCCACGACCGGGGCAGACAACGTCTTCGAGGCATCGCCTTAACGAAACAGGGTTTCAGGCCACAGTAACAGTTGGTTCGTAACGGCTTCTAAGCCTGTTCGTCAAAAAGCAGGCCGGTCAATTCCTGGAGCTTCACCCGGAGTTTGAGCGCCTCTTCCGAGGGGAACTGCCTTACCAACTCGCCACTCGTGCGATCAGTAACCTGCACCACGACCTCGTTGGGCTTTTCAACCACCCGGAAATTCAACCTGGTGTTGCCCAAGGTGTCGAGACGCTGCTGCATTTCCTCCACCGCCTTGGCCACTTCCTTGGCAGATGCCGGCTTCGGCTCCTGCTCTTCGCGGCGATGCAGCTCCTTGTCTCCCAGAGCCGCGCTGGTTGAGTCCGTGCTCGCTTTCACGGGGGCAACTCGGGGTTTCACCCGATCTTCCCGTTCCACGGCCGGCATCACCGTTGTTACACCAATTCCCTTAACTTCGGTATTTACGCTGGCATCCATGACATACGTCCTCCCGTTTTGCCCACATTTCCCCTACATTCTGTTACTGAGATATCTAGGCCGGGGAACCAGGCCCTTGTTAATATTGTACCCCTGCAATGCCTCTTTTCCCTTGCGCATTGCCAGGAGCTGCTCCTGCACTTTCAGCTGCCTAACCATGATGACCTCACGCAGCACATCCTCCTCGGCCAGCAATTTTTCCATGGTTTTCTGAGCAGATACGATCTGCCACTTAATATCCTGCCCGCAAGCGACTACCTTCTCAAGAATTCGAGCCAGATTTCTGAAGGCCTGCTCCCTACTCTGCCGCCAGGAAAAAAGGTCTTTACAGTTTCCGGCGATAAGTGCTGCCCGATGTTCCTGCTGCATGGCGGCAAAATCGTCCGCCGCCTGGAAAAAATATTCACATAGACTTTGTGAAGCTGACTCGCCCAATACTTCTGTCAAGACCGACATCTGCATCGCCCCCCCTACTACTGCTGCCCGTTAAATGGAAACAGAGAGTCCGCCCAAGGCCACATGAGAAGGGCAGGGCTCATAGTCTCCCCGCTTCTTGCCCCGAGGGACAATGGCCGGACTCACTGCTGGAGCCGCCATCGTAGTAGCCTCATCAGCATTGGTGACCCCTTCTTTCTTAGCGGCAGTCAACTCTACATCCGCCTCCCGCATGGCGGTCTCCTCCCAGATTCCCTTGAGTCGTTCCAGGTAGGTACGGGCCTGACGAAGAACCTTCACATCCTGAGCCACGGAGACCCTGGGAAGTTCCACCAAGATTGCCCCATACAGGCCTCGCAAAAATTGGGCAGCCTCGGAATGATCCTCGGACCCGATGGAGGCTTGCAGCTCAGTAATAATTGCAATAGCCTTACCAAGATTCTCCCCACGTTTCTTGGGGGTCTGCTCCCGGATTCCTTCCTCGGCGAGTTCGAGATGCACCAGTACCCGCTCATACAGCATGTGAATCAGCTTCACAGGCTGGATTTCCGCCTGCTTTTCTGTTGTTCGATAGGCATCTAGCACTTTTTGCCCGACCATGCGCACTTCCTCCTCATCAGGTTAAACTTGCCATAAAAAGACCAACGCCCGTTACTTGGAACTACCAGACAGCATACTGCTCAGGCTGTCAAACTGACCGGTCAGATAAGTGCCCATAGACTTCATCTGGCTCATGTATCGATCCAGCTCAACAAACTGTTTGGTCAAAATCTCATATCTTTTATCGAGCCGCTGGGTCTGAGCCTCGATGCTCAGTTCCAGATCATCAATTCTGGCCTGAGCTCCTGTTTTTTCGGCCGCGAGCTGCCCGGAACCGCCGGTTGCCTCCCGGAGATAATCGTTAACCGTGTCGGCGAAGCCACTGACTCCATTCTCCTGATCACCTGTGAAAAAAGCGGCAACACTGTCGGGGGTGGCAGAGATGGCAGCGGACAACACATCTTGCTCGATAGAGATGGTGCCGTCTCGGTTGAACTCAAGACCAAGATCGAAAAATGAGGACACTGTATTTGTGCTATCCGCAGCGACAGTCTTGGTCATCAAATTCTGCAGGGCATACGGCAAATCGCGAAGGGTAGTTCTTGCCAGGATACCAAAACTGTCCGTCTCCGAGTCATATTTCGTGTTGGTGGAGATCTCCTGAACCACATCGTTATAGGCGGTTACAAAACTGGTGATCTTATCGGCCAGGCCGCTGTTATCCTTCGCCACCGAAATAGTAACAGCCCCGGTTTTCTGAAGATTCATGGTCACCCCAGGCATGACATCGTCTACACTGTTGGAGTCCCGGTAATAGGTGACATTGTCGACAACCAACTTTGCGTCGAGCTCTTCGGCGTTGGCTTCTTGCCGTTGCATAGCCATGAGGTCCGGAACCTCCGCTATGGAAATACTATTGGCGCTCCCGGTTGAATCAGCCTGCAGTATCAACTTATAACGATCGGTTCCGCTGCCGGTATCGATCACCTTGGCGGTCACCTCGGCGTTGTTCGTGTCGTTATTGATGAGGTCCGCCAGATCACTTAATTTCGTACCAGCCGGCACCGTAACTGATACATCTTTACCCCCAAGAGAGTATCGAAAAAGCCCTTCCCCTGCGTTGACAGGGCTATCTTCCGAAGACATCCCACTGGCGAGCCAAGCACTTTTTGAGGCAAGGCGCTCAACGGAAACAGAGGCACTCTGCTCCGCTGCCCCGGTTATTACCGTGGTAGTCACCACGGAATCATCAGAGCTGGTCACGGTATTATTAAAATAGGTGGAAGAAAGAGAAAGATCCAGAGCAGCGCTCTTCATAGTCAACAGCTTATTGTTGACCACGGTAAACTCGTTAAGCTGTACCTTAAGCGTGGCCACCTGGCTTTCCTTGGCGGTGACAAGCTGCTTATCCACGGCCTTGAGCTGATCAAGCATGCTCTGTAGTTCCAGACCGGAACCGACGCCCAACGATGAAATTGTGCCTGTTGCCATGGGAGAGTCCTTTTAATGCCTTATTTCTTGCAGGTGCGGCGATCTTCTTCGCCCAATACTCATATCGGCATCCTGCGTGCGTTCTTGAATATTTTTACAAAAAAAGGGGCGACAGCTGTTTCCAGCCACCGCCCCTGTTGAGATTTATGTTGTGCCATCAAGATCGGTCCTCGGTGTCCGGCCCTTGCAACTTTCAGCTTGGGCCTTTCACCTCGGACCTTTCAGTTCACCTTACCCCTGCAGCAGGCTCAAAACGGACTTGGAGCTTGCGTTGGCCTGGGCCATAGCAAAGGAGCTGGCCTGGGTGAGGATCTGCATCTTGGAGAAGTTTGCAGCTTCCTCGGCAAAGTCAACGTCACGGATGCTGGATTCAGCTGCCGAGATATTTACCTTGGTGGCACTCAGGTTAGCAATGGTAGAGGTCAACTGGTTCTGCACGGAGCCAAGACCGGACCTAACCGTATCCAGATCCTTGAGGGCTGCCTCGGCCACCGCAATGGCGGTCTGGGCGCCTTCCTGAGTCAGAACGTTGACATCAGCCAACCGGGAAGTGGTAGACTCCCCAAGCTGGCTGGTGGCATTGGTAGAATCCGCCGCGTTGGCAGCGAGTACACTGCCGGCCGCCAGCATAGAGCCGTTCTGGACAGTCATCTCCACCGTGATGTTATTGGTGCCGGTGGTGGTGATGTCCTCGACCAGCACCGTGCCGGCGGCATAGCTACCAGCCGCAGTGGTGATATTATTGGTCAGATAGGTTCCCTTGGCGATGACGCTGCCTGCTGCCAGCGAAGAACCTGCGGCAAGCTGCATATCGCTGGAGGAAACGGTTTCGTTGTTGGTGAGGGTGACCGCACCGCCAAGGGTGGAGCCGGCCTTGAGCACCGAGCCGCCGGCAACAGTGGAACCCGCCGCCAAAGCCAGGTTGCTGTTCAGGGTCAAAGCCGACGCCAGGGTTGCACTACCGCCGATGGTGGAGCCATTGGCAATAGTGGTGGCCGCACCGTTACTGATGGTGGAACCGGTCGCCAGAGTGGTGTCGCTGCTCAGGTTCATGGTACTGTTGATGGTCATACCCGAGGCCAAGGTAGCATCGTTAGACACCAGGCTTCCGGATCTGAGCACACTGTCGGCGGCAATAGTGGAACCAGCGCCCAGGGTCATATCCCCAAGGAGGGTTGCACTATTCTGCAGCGTAATGGCCGTACCCACGGTGGTGCCGCTCATCAGCACAGTGCCGGCCCCAAACGAATGACCAGCTACCAGGGTTGTTGTCGTGCCACCGGCGCCAATAGTAGTCGCCGCCGCAAGAAGCGTGACATCCACACCAAAGCTGCTGGCCGAACCTACCGTACTTGCCACGGAAACAGTGCCACTCCCCAACTGGTGTCCCGCCGCCAAGACGGCCACATCACCAACCGTGCCACTGTTGGCCAGGGTCACATCCACGCCAAAAACGGCACTCGAGGCTGCGGTGCTTGCTGCGGAGATAGTACCACTGCCCAGCACATGCCCAGCGTTCAAGATCGACGCCAGGGCGAAGGTTCCAGAATTAACCAGGGTAACGCTCACCCCGAGAGTGTTTGTCGAGGTTGCATTAGTTGCGGCAAGAATCGAACCACTCGCCAAGGAATGACCAACCGCCAGGGTTATCCCGCCAACAAATCCAAGCCCACTCGACAACAAGGTGGTGGCGCCGCCAAGGGTTGAACCAGAACCCAGAGTGGTACCTCTGCCAAGGGTACTCCCTGCTTCAAGCGAATAGGTTGCGCCCGTGGTGACTATCGCCGTGGTCAGGGTAACGCTGGCACCAACAGCGGAACCGGAAGCAAGGGTGGTTCCGTATTTAAGAATACTTCCACCCTGCAAGGTCTGCGCCGCGCCGGCGAAGGTTGTATCGTTAGCCAGGGTGTAGGTGCCGGACATAACCGTGCTGGCCAGAATGGTACCGCAAGTGGTCACGACATCCTGGGTAAGTGTTGTCCCTGAGCCAAAAACCGTACCCGCCTTCAGGGTGGAGTTGACAGCCACGGTACTGGTGCCGGTGGTGGCGGCGGTGTCACTGATGATCGTGTCATACCGCGTGGTATGACCGGCGATCAAGGTAGTCCCCACCGCGATTGTACTTCCGGATGCGACAATCGTCGTTTGGGTTCCGGTGGTAGCATCAATGGTGATGCCTGAAATAGTAGCGGTTGTAAGCGCCTGCCCAGCAGCAAGCACTGACCCGGCTGCGAGAATAGAACCAGAAGCGATAACCGTGGTGCTGAGCGCCGTGCCGGTTTGCCCAACAGTAACTGCGGTACCGGAAAGGTTGGAAGCAAAGGCCTGCCCACAGGCAAGGACCGTTCCTGTTGCCAGGAGCGAACCAGAGGCCAGAGTCGTGGCACTGAGTGCGGTACCGGTCAGACCGAGAGTAAGAGCAACACCAGACAGATTAGTGGCTGTTGCCTGCCCACAATTCAAAACCGTACCAGTTGCCAAGGTCGAGCCGGAGGTCAAACTGGTGACACTGAGCGCCACTCCGGTCAGACCAACGGTAAGCGCCACGCCTGACAAGCCTGCACCAGCCGTGCCCTGACCAGAATTTAAAACCGTGCCGATGGCCAGGGTCGTTCCTGACTCAATGACACTGGTGTTCGCGGCACTGCTGCTGGCACCGATGGTCATGGTCGCATCCAACTCCTCGGCAGTGCCGAGGCTCAGGACTGTGCCGGCCTGCAGCGCAGAATTGCTGATAATGGTGCTGTTCGCGGTGGTGTTGGCAACCTCGGCAACCTTTGCATCACCGGTCAAGGTGGTGTTGCCGCCAACGACCGTGCCCGTTCCCAAAATAGAGTTGGCCGCCAGAGAAGATCCCGCCTTGAGCGACGAAGAAGCCGTGGTGGAGATATTGGCGGAGAGCTTGTCGCCGGTGATGTTCTGGTCCGCAGTCCAATTTGCTCCCATAATGGAGCCTGTCGCCAGGGTGGAACCAGCTGCCACAGTGGACGCCAAGGTGGTGGCACTATTGCCGCTCACTTCCAGATCAGTGGTGAGGGCCACCACGTTGCCGCCGCCCACATCGGTAACGGATACTGCGCCGGCGCCGGTCTGATTAAGCTGAACATAGCCCAGAGTGGACAGATTAGAATTCTGCAATACGGCTGCCGTGCCGGTGCCGCCAGTGGTGACGCCGATGGCGCGGCCGTCGGTTGAGGTGAGGGACAAATAGCCCCGGTTGTCAACACTGGCGGAAACTCCGTGCTCGGATGTCTTAGCGTTGATAGTCTTAACCAGGGCGCCGTCCGAGTCATTGGCCTGCACGCCGATGGCGCCGATCGTGACCCCGTTGATGGCGAAGTTAGTGTTGGTGGTGCCTGCGGCGATATTGTTGGTGGTGGTTGACTTTACGACCGCACTGGCGGAGATACCCAGGGAGTCACTCAGTCTGTTGATCTTGTCCGCAACCGACGCCAGACTGCTGTCACGGGAGTTGTTAAACTGCACATCGGTGGACTCGATCAGATAATTCTGATTCTGGAGATTGCTGTACAGAGAGATTTCCACCTTTCCTGCCGTATCATTGGCCAGAGAAAGGTTGGAGGTGGTTACATGGCCCAGCTTGTTCGACTCACTGGAACCGATGGAGATACTCACGGTTTCCTGCGAGTAGGCGCCAACCTGGAAGGCCTTATTGGTAAACCTACCGGAAAGCAACTTCTGTCCATTGAAAGCAGTGGTCTTGGCAATGGTGTCCAACTCTTCCATCAGCTTGTTGATGTCAGACTGGATCGCCTTCCGGGACTCAGTAGTCTGTCCGTCCTGTGCGGCCTGGATCGACTTGGTCTTGATGGAGTTAACGATATTGATAGACTCCTCCAAGGCGCCGTCTGCGGTCTGCACCATGGAGATACCATCTCCTGCATTCCGGACAGCCTGCCCCAGACCCAAAGACTGCGACCTCAGGGCATCAGCAATGGCCATACCGGAAGCGTCATCCGCCGCCTTGTTGATGCGCAGACCGGATGACAGTTTTTCGAGTGACGCCGACAAACCAGTATCATTCCTGATCATGTTCTTGTGGGCAGTCATTGCGGCAATGTTAGTGTTTATGCGAAGTGCCATGGTTGTATCCTCCGTCCATGTTGTTGTTGGTCAGGGAGAATCCTTTCTCCCCAGTTAAAACTGCAAAATCAAATAATTTTTCTCGCCAGTTCACTTCCCGCCTGCCATCACCTCCTTAGTCACCGCGAAGCAGGGTCTAAAATGTGGTTCATATAGTGGGTCATCTAGGGGTCATATCGGCCATTTTAAAAAGTCCTTGATACTTTTTTAAATGTTTCGGGAAAAAATCTAAAAACTTTTGCAACTATCCAGCTAGATACAGAAATCCAACTAAAACCACGGACACGAAAAACCGGCCTCCCGGCGAACCATTTTTGTTGGCATACTCTTTGCATTGCATCCATTAAACAGAGAATCCAAAGGCAACTTTTTCCTGTTACAAAGGTATGTTTCGTAATGACCCTCAGCATCAACACCAACATTAGGGCGATGATCACCCAGCGGCACATGGTAAAAACCGACCATGCCCTCTCGACCTCGCTGGAACGACTGTCCAGCGGAATCCGCTTGAACAAGGCTGCGGATGACGCATCAGGGATGCTGATTGCCGATTTCTTAAGGGCCCAAGCCCTGGGGCTCGGCCAGGCAATCCGAAATGCCAATGACGGAATCTCGATGGTTCAGCTCGCGGATTCCAGCCTGGCTGAGTCAATCAACCTGGTCAACACCATTAAGACCAAGTCGATCCAGGCAGCCCAGGATGGCCAGACCCTGAGCAGCCGCCTGGCCTTGCAATCAGATATCGACAAGATCACGGAAGAGCTGAAGATGATCGGCAGCACCACCTCTTTCAACGGCCAGAAATTGCTCTCCGGCGCTTTCAGCGACAAGCAAATCCAGGTTGGCTCCTTTTCGCAGGAAACCATCTCCCTCTCAATTCCTTCCACTATGCCAGGCCAAATCGGCCATATCAGCTCCAGCAGACTTAGAGTGGTCAATCAGCAACCGGGGATAGTCAGCAGCAGTATCCACAGCAATGCCCTGGGCAAAAATTTCCTGCTTCCGGCAAGTCTGCTGGCCTTCGATAATAAACCGACCCATGGCCTGGGGGCCATCGCCAATCAGATCAACAGCCTTGGCGGCGAACTGGGGGTTTCCGCCAAGGCTGTTGTCCGGAGCGCAACGGAAGCAAGCCTGCGAGCAGGAACAAGCGATGCGAACTTTGCGATCAACGGCGTTATCATCGGCAGCATCAGGGTGCTGGCAAACGATGCCGACGGAGCCCTGGTAAAAAGCATCAACCAGAAAAGCACCGAACACGGGGTGATGGCCAGTGTCGATAACAACGGCCGCCTCTATCTTGCCTCTATGGATGGCCGGGGGATTAAGGTGCAAAGCAATCAGGGGAGCCAAACCGGAACCGACGCCATTCTGGCAGGGGCGGATCTTAACACCTTTGGCTATATCCAGGTCATCCAGTCCGGCGCAAACCAGCTCAACATGCACGATGTCGGGAATGGCGAGACCCTGACCCTTGCCACCGATCTCGAGCTTGGCGAAGACAGCGCCACCAGCACGGAATCCCTGATCAGCGCCGGTTCACTCCTTGCAGCGGGAAGCCGTTTTGTCGGAGAATGGCGACTGCCCCAGGAAATCGACGGCAGCCTGTTTGCCTCAGATCTCGAACTGACCGGCGAGACGAGCCTTGGCCCCGGTTCTTCCCTTGGCGCAGGCTCGATAGTGAAAACCTCCGACCCGCTGGCCGGAGATGCAAAGGTGCAGGCCACCGTAGACACCTTTGCCGAGAGTACCATTCGGGGCGGCTCCCTGCTTGCCGGCGGCTCGATTCTCGGGGTCGGCACTGTCCTGAGCGCTGGCCGCACCATCCCGGCAGGCACGGTCTTCCCTGGGGATGGCACCATCAGCGCCACCGGCCCGGTGACCGCAGACAGCCTGATCCGGGCCGGTTCGACCCTCAAATCCACTTCGATTCTGGCCTCAGGCACGGTGCTCACCAGTACCGTTTCCATAGCGGCCTTAGGCCCCACCAATGGAGTCGGCGATCTCAAGGCCGGGGCGGTGATCAGAAGCAACAGCGTGTTTGCCTCGGGCACTATTTTCGGCGGAGGCGGCTTCATAAACAGTGTCGGGCCCACCGCCAATGCCGGCACCCTGACCGCAGGCTCCCTGATCGAAAACGGTTCGATCCTCGCCTCTGGCACCGTGCTGGCCGGCTCGGCCACCATCAACCAGGTGGCGAACACCAACGGCAACAGCACTCTCCAGGCTGCGTCCATCCTGCGAGCCAACACGGTTCTTCCTGCGGGTACGGTTCTGGGCGGGGCGGCAACTATCGCCCCCCTTGGCCCCACCACCGGAGCGAGCACAGTCAGGGCAGGATCAACCCTGCGTACCGGCTCGATCCTGCCTGCCGCCACCGTGCTGGCGGGCAATGCCACCATTGGCCTGCTCGCTGCGACCGCCGGCAACACCACCATTCTGGCCGGATCCACCCTGCAAGCCAATACCGTTCTCCCTGCCGGTACAGTGCTGGGAGGGGCGGCAACTGTCGGGGCCGTTGCCCCCACCACCGGAGCGAGCACGATCAAGGCCGGGTCCACCTTGCGTACCGGCTCGATCCTGCCATCCGCCACCGTGCTGGCCGGCAATGCCACCATCAATCTGGTCGCCGCGACCACCGGCAACAGCACCCTGGCAAACGGCTCGACCTTGCGGACAAACTCGATCCTTGCCTCCGGGACGACGTTGACCGGCACCGCCCTGATCAATGCGATCAACCCCACCAACGACACAGTGACCGTGGCAGACGGATCAACCCTTGCCGACAGCACCGTGCTGGCGCTGGGAACGGTGCTGGCTCCAGGGCAATTTTTGAATACCACCCTGGGAGTCATCGGCAACGCCGGCGGTTTTGTTCTGGATCAAGCCTACACCCTCACCGGCGCACAAGTGATCAGCCCGGCCGTGACCCTGCTGGCCGGTTCCGCCATCGCCGCCGGCAGCAGCCTGCTGGCCGGTTCCCAGGCGGCCGGGGATCAACTGACCCTGGCCGGAGACCTGACCCTGACCACCGGGGCGATGACCACGGCGGCAGGATCCAGCCTTGCCGCAGCCAGCATCCTGCAGACTGGCTCCCATGTGGACGGCGATGCGATCACCCTTCAGGCAGACATGCTAACCGCCGGAGACATGGCCCTGGCCGCCGGAGCCACCATCGCCAATAACAGCATCCTGGCCACGGCCTCCCACGTTGACGGCGACCCCCTCACCCTCCAGGCCAGCCTGACTCCGGGGGCGGGCATGACCCTTGGCGCCGGCGCCACCCTGGCCGCAGGCAGCATCCTGGCCAGCGGCTCTCACGTTGATGGCGATCCGCTCAGCCTTGCGGCAAACATGGTCACCACCGGGGACATGGCCTTGATCGTCGGGGTCTCGCTTGCCAACAACAGCATCCTCGCCGCCGCCTCCCATGTGGATGGCGACGCCATCACCCTCCAGGGCAACCTGAACCTGGGGGTGGCCATGACCATCGGCGCCGGTGCTACCCTGGCGGCAAACAGCATCCTGACCAGCGGTTCCCATGTGGATAACGATTCGTTGATCCTCCAGCAGGATCTGTTCACCACCGGCATCCAGACCCTCGGTGCAGGCTCAAGCCTGGCCCTTGCCAGTTATCTGAACACCGGCTCCCATATCGATGGCGACAGCACCAGCCTGGTGGCCGACATGACTACTGCGGCAGACATGACCCTGCTGACCGGCTCAAGCCTTGCCGCCAACACCTCGCTGATCACGGGCTCCCATCTGGACAACGATGCAATGACCCTGTTCGCCGATGCGATCATAGGCGGTGACCTGACCCTCCGTACCGGCTCAATGATAGCATACGGCAGCACCCTGAAATACGGATCCGTGGTCCAGGCCAATGCGGTGCTGATAGCAGGGCTCACCCTGGCGGAGCAGATGACCCTTGGCAGCGACATGATGCTATCTTCCGACATGCTGGTTGCCGCCGGCTCATCCTTTGCGTCCGACTCCTTTCTTCGGCAAGGCTCCCTGATCGCCATTAAACAGTTTACCGTAAACGATGACATGGAGCTCCGCGACACCATGAGCCTGCAGACCGGCTCGACAATCGCCAACCATCAAGGCAGCGTCCTGGCAAAAGATGCCCTGATCCACGGAGAGGTGAGCCTTGCCAAAAGTCTGGTGCTGACAGGGGCATTATCCCTGGAAGCAGGATCGCTGATCGCCCACGATTCCGCCTTGCACAACGGCACCGAGATGGGCGGAGAAACGATTCTTGCCGAAAACGAGGTGGTAGCGGAAGGAACTGCCATGTACCTGCCGCCCGGCTCGGTCATAGAGGCCGGGAGCCGCATTGGCAAAGGCACGATGCTGACCGTGGAGATCCGTGGAGAAAATGGGGAGGTGTATCCAAGCGGCACTATTTTAGAAGACGAGGTGGTCGCCAGCGAACGCTACAACATCGCCACCACCATGACCCTGCAAAGCGGCTCGATCCTGACAAGGGGTAGCCGAATCGGAGTGGTGCACGGCAACGAAACAACCAGGCTGTCCTTGGACGGCACTACCGCCAGCCACCTGTCCGAAATCAGCGTCCTCAGTCAGGAAGAGGCCCAACTGGCGATAAGCATGACCGATTCGGCCTTATCAGACCTTGACAGAACCAGAGCCGGACTCGGCGCGGCCCAGAACCAACTTCTGGCGACTATCGCCAACATATCCTCGACTCGGAGCAATATCTTCTCGGCAGAATCAATGATCAGGGACATCGATTACAGCGATGAAGCCGCCGTCTTCAGCAAAATGCAGATACTGGCCCAGACATGCAGCTTCGCCATGGTGCAGAGCAACAACGCCGTGAAGAACCTGCTGAGCCTTATTGCATAACTGCGGCCAGGAATAGCACCCCAGCGGGGTGTATTTCGCAATTTCGCAAGAGGCTCGTGCGTTAACGAATTGACATCAATATCCGTCATTCCAAGGGCAAGGCTAAACCTGATGGAGCTTTAATTCATATCAAGATTTACGCTCAAGTGGGGTTGCACCACAATAATGTTGGCATCTCTTGCAAACATCAGGCAACAAAGGGATCTGCCTTGACAGCATATTCGCCCGCACCTGTTTATAGGCCGGGCTTTGCCATATATCGAGCAAGCTCGCATGCTGGATATTCCCCATCACCATCTCTCCAACCAGATCATAGCAGCACATTACCACATCCCCATTTGGCCTGATCGCCATCTCGGTAAAAGGCATCTTGCAAAAATCATCGAACTGTCGATTACTTTTGCCGCCGGTCTGCACCAGAGCAGATTTTTCGGTATCCAGGGAAGGCCACTTCATCGCGTAGGTTGTCCAGATGGTTGTCCCAGGAAAATCAAGCACAAGGAAACTTGGGGTTACCGGCTCTTCAGGATCGCCAGGCCGTTTTATGATGGTGTTGACAATCCCTACCTGGGTCTGGGGCAGATACCGGGTCAACATATGAATGTTTTTTGACGATTTCGGCGTAGTGCGATCCACGCCGGATTTCATCATTTTCTTCCGGCGAAATCCCATCAATGGAAACCAAAATTTTATTAACCATTGCCCCCGCCAACTGCCTGCACAATTCTTCTGTTACCAGCATCCCATTTGTGTTGAACTGGGTCAGGGTTACCTTGGTTTCCTCTTTAACCCGGCGGCACATAACAGACAGATTCTTGTTCAGTAATGGCTCGCCGCCCAGGTAGAAGATAACTTCCTTAAGAATTGGCATCGCCTTCATCTGCCGCAGAATATCATCGTACATCTCCATACTCATGATATTTCGTTCCGCGCCATTATAATTGGTGCCGGTTGGGCAATGCTGACAACGGAGGTTGCAGGCACTGGAAGTCTCAATCCGAATACGCCTTGGGCCGACCTCGTCGATGGCGGGATTTACGTCACGAATTTTTTGAAAGCAAGCCAGGGCAAGATTCGGATCCTGAACATTTTCATAGAGGAGCACATCGAGGTTGGTGTGTGCATCCGCGTAATCAGGCTTGACCCTGATTGCCTGCAGATAATGAGCAAGCGCCGCCTTAAAATTCCCCTGAAGATGACAGGTAACCGCGAGATTAAAGTTGGCCTCCAGAAAATCCGGCTGAATTGCCAATGCTCTTAAAAAATAAACTTCAGCCTGCTTCAGATCTCCTAGGTCTTTATAGGCTGCGCCCAAATTCACTATAGCGATCGGGGAATCCGGCATAATTTCGAGAAATTGAAGCCAGAGCCTTATTGCTTCGCCCAGACATCCGGCCTGATAATATTTAAGCCCCTCTTCGTAGAGATCAGACGCATTGTGGCAAGGGCTCTGAGCTTGATTTGCAGACATACAATTACTCCCAGGTTTTACCAGCAAATTGTCGGCGCTCATTGACTAGGCCACTTATGATTCGGGCTGTTCCACTTCCGGGAAACCCTCCAGGCGACAGCCAGACTCTCTAGGCAGACAAAGCATATTGTGGGAACCGATATTCCCAAAGATGTTTTCCGGGTTGTTGGCAAAATTCTGTGGATTGTAGAGAAACGGTCGATGCCAGTAAAGCGCATAATCGAGGGCATCAAGATGCCGGATCAAGGGAGCAGACTTATCCTGACGGTCGTTTTCCACATAGAGCACCGGCCGGCAGGCTCGGATCAGGGCCTGCGCCCCCAACAGGACATCCAGCTCCATGCCCTCAACGTCGATCTTGATGAAATGACAGGCAGTGAGGCCCAAATCGTCAAGGGGAAACAATGGGACTCGTTCCCCTTGTTGATGGCCGCCAAGAGCCATCCCGCCGAAATTATACTCCTGTCCCCAGGGAGCGATCAGCGGCACGACAACTTCGCCCCTTTCCACCCCGAGTGCGGCGTTATGGCAAAAGGTGTTCACAATGCTGTTGAGCGCCATGTTGGCACAGAGGGTTTGGAACACAAGCCGTTGCGGCTCAAAGGCATGAACAGCCCCTCCAAGCCCCACTTTTTTAGCGAAAAAAAGGGTAAGGTCTCCGATATTTGCGCCCACATCAACGACCACCTGCCCCTCACGCACAATCTGATCAAACAGGTTTATCTCGCCCTCGTTGCACTCCCCATATACATCAAAAGCCCTGCCGATATACTGGTCATTGATGTTGAAGAGCATCTGCCCGTGACGGCATTGCTTCAACTTGTTGAACGCTATCACCTGGCTCATCGCTGTCTTTTCTCCTTGCCGGGAAGAATTTTCTCAAGCTCTACACACACCTCTCGGAAAACCATGTCCCATCCTCCCGGTCGCTGTTGCCGAAAAACCCGCATTGACGGATACCAAGGGGTGGATGGGCCTGTAAGTCCCCACACCCAGTACGGACAAAAATAACGAAGGGTCCAGATCGGCCGGCCCAAGGCGCCAGCCAGATGAACCAAGGCGGTATCCACGGAGACGATCAGGTCCAGATGCATTATGGCGGCGGCGGTATCGGCGAAATCGTGCAGATCCGGACCAAGGTCAATGATCTCCATGCCGGAGGGGAGTTTTTGGAGTTGCTCCGCGGCAACGCCTTTCTGCAGACTGAAAAGCCGCACCGAAGGAAGGGCCGCCAGCCCGGCAAAATGATCCACCCCGAAGGATCTGTCCTTATTCCCCGGATAGGCCGGGTTACCGGACCAAGCCACCCCGATCTTGAATCCAGCGCCGGAGATTTTATCCCGCCATCGCTCCATATTGATTAGGGGAACAGAGAAATAAGGACAAGCAGCGGGAACCGTATCCACCGTGGTCCCGAAGATTCCGGGCAGACTCATGATATGGACAGCGGCGTCGGCTTTCTGTGCGTTTTCCGGCTGCCGGGTAATCAGTTCGTCGATAGCCGGGATGGTTGCAAGCAGTGGATGCAATTCCGGTTGCGCCTCGACAATGAGGCGGCCGCATCGCTCTTTAACCTGAGGGAGATAACGGGCGAACTGGATGGTGTCGCCAAAGCCCTGCTCAGCCTGCACCAGAATACGTTTGTCCGCAGCAACCTCCCCCTGCCAGCGGGGAAGCTCAGGATAATAGCTGTTCGCCGCCCGCCAGTCCGGCCTTTGCAGCCGCCACTCATACTCGGGCCATCCTTCTTGATAACGGCCATTCACCAGCAAAACCAAAGCCCTGTTGACATGAGATTCTATCGAGCCGGGATCACAACGAATCGCTTCGCCGTATTTGGCAATGGCCTCTTCATCCCGGCCGAGTTCATGCAGGGCCGAAGCCCAGTTGTAATGGGCCTTGACATGGTTGGGAACCAGCTCGATGGTCTTTTGGTACTGCAAAATGGCTTTGTCGATTTCCCCACTTAACTGCAAGGCCCGGCCAAAATCCATATGGGCATCGGCGAAATCAGGTTTCAGTGACAGGGTGATATGGTATTCGGCAATGGCCTCGTCGATTGCCCCTTTTTCCTGCAGGACAAAGCCGAGATTGTGATGGGCTTCCGCATAGTCCGGCTGGACGGTGGTCGCTTGTCGCAAGGTGCTTATGGCCTCGTCGAGGCGGCCGAGATCGCGAAAAGCGCAACCGAGATTATTGAGAACACCTGAATGATCTGATTGTATCGCAAGAATTTTTTCGTACTGTTCGATGGCTTCGCTGGTTCTACCTTGCCCCTGCAAGACACAGCCAAGATTAAAACGCACATCCACTAACTGTGGCCGTAGCCTAAGAATGTTGTTGTATGGATCCAGATAGTCGGCTTTAAGCGCTATGGCTTGCAAGTAAAGGCCAATGGCTTCATCCTGCCGGCCCAGTGCTTGCTGGACGGCGCCAAGGCTGTTGTAATATTCCGGGGCCATGGGGTCAAGATCGATAGCCTTGCGGATTCGCTCCGTGGCTTCGCCATGGCGACCGGACTTGCAGGCCATCACCCCAAGAAGATGCATGGCATCGGCATGATTGGGATCGTGCCGCAAGAGCGCGGCATACGCGGCTTCAGCTTCCGCAAGACGACCGGCACGGTGGTGAGCGATAGCCAAATCCAGCAGGGAAGACGGATCAGTTTCAGCAAACACGACCAAGCTCCATCAGGCCTCGACCACAGCCGCACCCGGCGGTGAAGCATCGCCCTGCCCTGCCCTGGCCTCAAACATGGCATATACTTTCTGAGCGGCCTGAATCTGATCCATGGCCATATAACAATCACCGATTTTCTTGAGCAGGTGCAGACGTTCCGCCAGACTCTGAAGGCACCGTTGATAGGCGGCAATGGCATCTACAGGCTGAGTATTACGGAACAGATTGTCCCCCATATTTTCCCAATATGCCGCATACTGGGGGTCAAGGGCAACCGCACGATCCAGACTGGCCATCCCGCTGACAAAATCATCCAGAGCAAAGAAGGCATCGGCATGAAGCAGATGAAGCTCAGGCTCCTGGGGAGTGAGCGCAATGGCTGCGGCAAACGCCGTAGCCGCCAAGGCATATTCCTGCTTGGCGACCAAAGCATTTCCATGATAGCGATGCAGCAAAGCCGCTCCCTCCACACCAAAGGCCGCGACGAGGTTGGGATTGCCCACCAGCTCCCGGCACCAGATGGCCAACTGCTCGGTCATCCCGACCAGGCCCGCTTGTCCGGCAACTGCCTCCGCCTCGCCAAGCACCTGTTTCATTTCTTCAACAAGCATGCCGCGCAACTCCGGATGTTCCGGGTTGATCCTGAATCCCTTAAACAGCATGCGCCGGGCAACCCCTTGGTCACTGGCCCGCCATTCCCGACTATACCTAAGATACTGGTCGCCAAGCTGCAAACGACAATCGGCGACACGATCTGCCCAGGACGCATCCAAAGCAGTAGCCAAGGCAAAGCACTGCTCTGCCTTGGCAAACTGTGACTGGTGGGCGGCAATGGTGCCGAGATAGAAGGAAAGTTCTGCCGAACCGGCATGGTCGGGACAACGCTCGGCTATCAACCTCTCCATCAACACATAATCACCATTGTCGTGGTAGAGACGCAACAGGGAGTGTACGGCCTCATGCTCTTCGCCCTTTTTACCCAATCGTTTCAGGAGCTGCTCTTCCTGAGGAAGTTGATCCACCAAATGTTTCAAGTGCTGCTTGAAGGGGGCAAGAACCTGCCTCCGGCACAGGCTGATCGTAACAAAACGCTCCATGCTCTTGGTCAGCCATTCAAGATAATGCTCCTTCTGACCCTCAAGCATATTGACATCATGGAACAACCTTTCACTCTGGAGCAGGCCATTCATGGTGACCTCTTCCAGAAAATGCCAGACCTTCGCCTTGTCCAGACTGTTGTTCAATACATCAAGGTCATTGATTTGCAGTCGCATAGGCTTGGGCAAGGCGTCAAAGTTGGTATAGCCGCCGCCCTGTTGTTTCAGCCGACCGATTTCTTTTGCAAGTTTGGAGCACAGCGCCTCCACCTTGGACATATCTTTTTCAACCGTGGCAATTGTCTTGAGCTGCCGTTTGAATTCATCAACCATTTTTCGCCGACTGGACATGCCGCGCGGCTGCTCAACCTCCTGCAACATTGCCGCCTTATCAACATCCTTCTGGCAATATTTAGACAAAACCTCCTGCAAAGAAAGCTCTTCCGTGCCTTTAATCCTGACTCCACCTTCGGTGGCGTTGATAAATTGCCGATCCGGGGTGGCATTGATCGCCCATTCAAAATAATGCCTGTCACTTACCCAGGCACGGGTGGTGGGCACCTTGCCTCCCCCGTAAGCATCAACCAACTCGATGGCATCGGTTTCATAATGCCTTTTCAACCCATCCCGCTCAGTGAGCGAAGTATGCATGGCATGATCCTGATCATCGGTATAGGCCAGATCCTGGCCGACAAACACAATGGGGGAACAACCCAACATAACGGCGGCGGTAAAACTGAGATGAGCCACCGTACCAGCCCCACCGGTCAAAATCTGGCCACCCAGCAAGCTATTAAGCCAATGTTCTATGGGCCTGACCGTGTAGGTCCAATAGACTTGGCGGGCAGGGAAATTTTTTGGTATGGCAGGGTTTACCCAGGCGGCGCACACCAGGGAGGTCCCCGTTGCCTGCGCGGAAACATCAACGATCTTTTCAAGGACGATGTCCTGCATATCAATGGCTGTGGTAAAATCAGGGGTCACCCCTTGCGCCAGCAAGGCGGGTAACACCGTATCCACGCCAATAATCACGGCCTTGCCCTGTGCCTCGGGAAGAAGATGGATATTTTTATTCAGGGATGGCCCGGCAGCAACGATGAAGGCCGGCACCCCGGAAAAAGCACCCTGCAGATGATCCAGCAGGTGCTGATGGTGAATGGAACTCAGATGGCGAAAGCGGTTATCGACAAATTTTTCTCCATAAGTCCGATTGGTATTGCCACTAATATTCGTGGTGTTGGTTTGTTTATAAACCTCATCATAAAGAGCCACATAAACAGGCAGGTTAATGCGCGATTCCGCCAGGTGATTCAGGATATGGACAGATTCCAACAGCAAGGCTTTTCCCATGGCAGCGGTGACCGTCGAAACGTCTATCTCCGGCCCCAGAGCAATAAGCAACCGTCTGTCGGTAAGAAGCGCAGTCAAATCCAAAGCATGAAGCCCCCGCAAAAAAAGCCCCGGCTCTGGCACTAAAATCGCCAGTTGCCGAACCTGCCTGCGGCTCTGCATCATGGCGAGCGGTCCATAGCCAAGCCCCATCCCTATAAAAATGACCGCCCCGTTACTCTCTTCCGGAACAAGACGATAGAAAGTTTCCAGCTCTGCCTCCGGATTCTGGGCATCATGGATAAGGATCTCCTCGCCATTCTCCCCGTGGACAAGGAGGTTGACCTGCCCATTGGCCGCCAGACAAAATTCACCGAATGGGGTGCCGGTGTAATCCTTAACCGCCTGCCAGGCTTGGGGCTGGTGCTTTTTCAGAAGGGAGAGATTGGATTCAAAATAGTCTTGGACAAGCTCCATGCGCTGTCTCCTTATTGCTCGTGCCTGAAAATGGGGTTAGGCCCAGCAGGGATATGAGTCTGCCTGCCGAGATACTCCGCAAACCGGAACAACAACGGATCGTTGTAACGCCGAGCCACAAGCTGTGCCCCGAAAGGAAGCCCGGAGGGCGAACGGAACACCGGCGCACTGATCACCGGCAAATGGGTGAGGGTCCAGATCAGCGCCGGATCTGGTTTTTCCACCACATCCCTCGGAGGAGCCTCGCCCGAGGTGCTGAGGGAAATCATCGCGTCAAAGCCTTGCAAGAATGCATCCATCGCCCCGGCAAGCTCCTCTTGGCGTAACAGTGCCTGCTGGTATTGGGCCGGGGTGACCCGCTGGCCGCGCTCGATGATCTCGTTCATGATCGGCGAAACCAGTTCCTTCTTTTTGAATTCTTCCTGGAAGTAATAGGCAAGGGTACAATCATAAATAGTCGAATGCACCCGATGCGCTTCTTCCAGCCCTTGCGGCAAGGAAGCCTCGATCAGCTCGACCCCCTGATCCGCTGCAAGCTTGCCCGCCCATTGCAGAAAGGCTTCCTGGGCATAGAGGGGCGCGTGTTCCCACACATGGGTTTTCATCATGGCAACACGCCATGGCCTGGTTGCAGGTTTCTCCTGCCGCAACGGATCGGCAAGCGCGGCATCACTGATCGGATAATTTGGGCCATGAACCCGCAAGGCCTGAAACATGGCTGCAATGTCCTCAAAGTGGGTCACAAAAAAACCGATGGTATCCAGACTGTCGGTAGTTTTTAAAGAGCCAGTCCGCGGGATGAGACCAAACGATGGCTTACAGCCGTAAACCCCGCAGAAACTTGCCGGACGAACGATAGAGCCGGCGGTCTGGGTGCCGAGCGCAACCGGAAACATGCCGGTGGCCACAGCCACCGCCGAACCACTTGAAGAGGTGCCCGGCGTTTTGGTCGCATCGTGGGGATTGATGGTTTTGCCAAGGGTGTGAACGGCGAACTCCGCAGTCACGGTCTTCCCAGGTATGGTGGCGCCCTCGCGCTTGAGCTGAAAAACAACCCTGGCGTCATTCCCAGGGGTAAACCCCTGCCAGAGCGGGCTCCCCATCTGAGTCGGGAAATCCTGGGTGTTGAAGATGTCCTTCACCCCGACAGGGATACCTTCAAGGGGGCGAATCTCCTCCCCAACCGCCAAACGGGACTCAATTGCTCGAGCCTGAGCCAGCAACTTATCCGCATCGAAGCACTCCAATGCTTGAAACTTTGGCTCCCACTTTTCCACCTGGGCGATGCAGGCTCTGGCAACATCAAGGGGAGAGATCGTTTTTCGGCGATAGCCCTCAATGATTTTGCGTACACTTGTATCCAGAAAGCCGTTATTCATATCATTCACCATGCACGATAATTTGCTTTCAACGGTTTTTTTTTCGCCGCCCCTTCTCGATAACCTGTTCGGCAATCGGCAGGATTCTTTCCCCATGCGGTTCGGTTTTCGCCAGGACTGGAACATCCTTATTCTGAAGCTGCTTGACCTTTCTGGCTTTCATGATCTCGAAAAATTCATCCTCAGACAGACCGGTAATCTTCAAAAAATAATCAAGCGCCTCCGGGCGGACAGAATCATGGGCATTGGCAAGAGCAAAGCCCTCTCGACGAGTCAGCAAGCCGTTGCGGACATCCATCGAGGCATGGAAGGTGCCGCGCCCAAAGCCCCGTTTAAGATAGCAGGTGAAATCATGCATCCCCGCCATGATACATTCGGCGCTCTTATAGCCCTTATAGGTACCCTCCATCTCAGTTTCCCGCCAACCGTAGGTGTCGCGAACAAACTCCGTCTGCCGCTCTTCATCCCAAAACAGGTAATCCCCGAGATGAATGCCGAAAACTCCAGCCTTCTCGCACTCCTCCGCCGAAGGCACATTGAAGGGATAGAGATCCTTTGCCGTAAGAGACTCATCCTCCATCTGGTCGGGACGGAGCTTGGCCGACACCTTGGTGAAATACTCCCGGTCGAACTTCCGCACCGGATTGAGATATGAAGCGCGCCCGGACGACTCGGCAATGGACTCCCCCCAGATCAACAAGGGGATATTGAAACGAGCCGCAACCTGCAAAGGAAAGGCGCCCACCCCAGCATGGCAATGCCAGCAGGAATCACCGATCGTTCCGATGGATTTTCGGGCCAGACGATTGATCAGATCACGGTTCGGGGTGAACATCATGTGATCGACATTAAACTGCTGCAGGGAGTTTTGAAGGTTGTACCAGCCCGTCTCGCTGAACCAGTTGTGACTGAAAGTAACCGCCAGCGGCTTCATCCCGTAGACCTTGCAGAGGACATGAAGCTGGAAGATGCTGTCCTTGCCGCCGCTGATCGGGATGATACAATCGTAATTGTCGCCGGCCTTGCTTTTTGCCTCATCTAGAAGAGTTCGCAGGGCTTTCTCACGTTTTACCCAATCAATATGGATCTTTTGCTCGGATGACTGGCAGGCCTGGCAGATGCCGAATCTGTCGAACTTTATTCCTTCCTGGGTTTCCGGCATGCAGCATCTAACGCAGTATTGCAAGTTGTCAAAAAGAGGTCGCTGCTTGTCTTCCATCTCAAATCCCTCTTACGATACAAAGAAAATTTCATTGAACCCAGCAAGCCATCTCCTCCAGCTGAGCATGTAACTATCCAGCTTGATGCCGGGATTGAACAAAAAACACGAAATGTAAGTGTTCAGCAGTGCTACTGGAAGTTATCTGAAACTAACATTTCTTCTCAAATAACCACCAGTTCAAGTTGTCCCAAAAAGGGAATTCCTGCTCCCAATGAAAGCCATATTTGAGCCACTGCAAATCTGGATACCGTTCCTTGTAAAACAGACCGAAATCCCTTTTCCAAAGCAACCCCTGCTTGCCATGATAGGAAACCTCTTCCGGTCGGTGTGCAAAATATTCATTGCAGAGCACATATTTTTTCGACACCCTGACAATCTCGTCAGTGACACGGCCAAGATCCTCGGGAGCAATATGGATAAGCACTCCAGAGGTAAACACCAAATCCACCGAGGCATCTGGCAACGGAATCTCAAAAGCGGTACAGTTCCATGCATTTTTCAATTTCACCGGGTTCTCGTTGCAAAGGCGACCAAAGGCTTTTTGATTCGGCTCAACGGCGTGAAGTCCTACTGTGCCACCGAAAAGTTTTTCGATGTAAAGCAAATTCAATCCGATGTTGCTTCCCACTTCGAGCACGGAAACAAGTTGCAGGCTACCGATCATTCGTCGAAAAGCTTCGACCCCCAAATCCAGCTTCCATTCCGCAAAATTATTCCGGTTAACATACTGGTCGCCGAAGTCACCAGTCCAGGCACTCAACTGGGGAGTAGCGGCTTTCTTGTCGTTTTTGCTCATCTTTTCAAACCTCCAGGCTAACTGAATCCCTCATGATTCCAAGTCGCCTCCAAACCAATAACCTTTGTCGGCTGCGCTGTGCGCCTCCTCGTCGTACTACTTGTACTTACTGTCTCGTCGCTGCTCGTTTGCCTTCGCGGTTTTGGTCTGAATACAACCTGGAATAAATAGTGCCATATGGACAACATCCATCTCCTGTCCATCACATAAAAAATGCCGTTTACGTATACCATCCTCCACCATGCCGGCCTGCCGCATCAGCTTCAGCATGGGGGTATTGGCGGCCAGAGTCCCGGCACTGATCTTTCGTATCCCTACCTTATCGAAAAGATACGCGCTCACCGCCCGCCAGGCTTCGAGGGCATACCCCCGTCCCTGGGCATTCCGTTCCCCAATTACTATCCCGATATCGGCCAAAAGGTTCTGCTCATTAACATAGGCGTTGATATTGCCTACATGACCGAGTCCATCCTGTTGCTCGATGATGGCCCAGAGATGGTGTGGCGAATCTTCGAAGGAGCGAAGATATTCCAGGCAGGATTGGCTGTTGTGATTTCGATGCCGCTGTTCGCTGTAGCGCATCAAATCCTTATCGTTCAGCCACCCAAGATATTTGGAAGAAATATGCTCCTTTCCAAGTGGAGTAATCAGCAGCCTTTCGGTCACAATATCTTCTGATCGCGCCATCACCTTACACCGGCCCCAATGCTTCCCTGTTTTCCCATACTTTTACGAAGGCTTGCAGCACCTCATCAAGATCTGGCCTATCCATGGACGGCACTATCATTTCGTGGGTAAACAGCTCTTTTTCGTGCATCCGCTCGCAAACCGGGCAGATCCCTTTCTCGTAAGAGACATTGTTTCCCGATTGGTTGACAAAGGGGTATCCCCCAGTGCCGTATGCGATTTTCTTCTGGAAAATCGGTTGCAGATAAAGCGGCCGCACATAACCACAGCCAATCTTGACGCCTTCCTTTTCGCGTCCCTCAAAAACAGGCAATTCGGCCCGCACAGCCTCAATGAATCTGTCCCGCGAAATACCCGCGACTTGTCCATCAAACTTACAGGCCTGAACATAAAAAGCGTGCTCGCATCCTTCCCTGATAACCGCCGGTCTTATCGCCGGAATATCAGCCAGGCCAGCAGCCAGATAACGGCAATTTTCCCATCTCTTTTCCAACAGTGCCGGCAACTTTCGCAACTGACAACGAGCCACCGCCGCCTCCATTTCCGTCATCCGGAAATTAAATCCGATCATATTTACCAGATTGGTCATGCCCTTGGCCTCGACCACCGCCTCGGCATGATTGCGGATAAGACGAACCCGGTCGGCCAGCTGGTCATCATCAGTGACCACCACCCCGCCTTCACCGCAATGGATGTGCTTATGGTAGTTGAGAGAGTAGACCCCAAGATGGCCAAGGGTTCCGGCCGCCTTGCCCCGGTAACTGGCACCCGGCGCCTGGGCGGTGTCTTCGATGACATAAAGGCCATGCTTTACGGCCAAGGCGTTGATAGCATCGGCATCATAGGGCTGACCGAAAAGATCCACCACCATGATCGCCTTGGTGCGTGAAGTAATCTGCGCCTCCACCGCCTCAGGATCGAGACAGAAACAGTCTTCCTCGATATCGGCAAAAACCGGAATGGCGTTGTAGATCAAGGGTGCGGTCGCGGTGGCACTCATGGTGTAGGGAGTGACAATGATCTCGTCCCCCGGCTCGGTGCCGATGGCGCCCACCGCAGCATACAGACCCGAGGTACAGGAGTTGACGGCAATGGCATGCTTGACGCCAAAATGTGCAGACCATTCCTCTTCGAGAGCCCGCACCTCCGGCCCACCCATGAAATCTTCGTGCCAGCAACCGAGGTATTTTGAAAGCACCCCGGATTCGAGCACCTTAGCGACTGCCTCCTGTTCTTCGAGGCCGATGGTTTTGTGACGAGGGAATGGCCTGGTTCTGACCGGTGTGCCGCCGTGGATTGCGAGCTTCATGCTTGTCTGCCCTCGTTCTTTTGTTGCTGGAGAGCACTAAACATATATTCGGCGGTCTGCCAATCCTCCAGAGTGTCGATGTCTTGAACCAGGTAGCGAGGAAGAATCACCGGAAGGGCATCGTTGCCATAAACCCTGCCGCTTTTCAAAAAGACTTCACAATCAAGCCAGTAAAACTGCCCGGCATCATGGACTGCCTCCGGCAGATCTTGAGAGCGGGTCAACTCATGCTCCGGCCAGAACATCGATAAATGACCATTATCTCCAATCCGCATGGCCCGGAAAATAGGGAAAGGAAAGCTGGTCACCGAAAAAACAGAGGACACCTTACGCGTGACCAGCAGTTCGTAACCCTGCTTGAGAAAATGAGCCCGGACAAAAGGGGCTGTGGCATAAATGCAGCAGGCATACTGCGCCGGGCTGCCTTGTTCGATCAACCACTCCAGGCAATGAGCGATAACCGGGGCTGTGGGAGTATGGTCGCCGGAAAGTTCCGGCGGCCTGACAAAGGGGGTTTCAGCGCCATATTGCCTGGCGACAAGGGCAATTTCTTCGGAGTCGGTGGTAACGATGATCCGGTCGAAGATCCCCGCAGATTGTGCCGCCTCAATCGACCAGACGATAATTGGTTTGCCAGCGAACGGCTTGACATTCTTTCCCGGGATCCGTTTGCTGCCGCCACGGGCGGGGATTATTGCGACATTCATCGATACACCCTCATCTTGTTCCTGCCCCGCTTTTCTCCAGCAGGGAAACAATTCGTGCGGCAGCCTTCTGATGGCTAGCCAGATCAGGTTGTGGCCGACATCCACCCTGACTTACTATTTTCAGCCAAGGGGCGAAAAGGTCAACTATTTTCTCTTGCGTGTCAACAAAACATACTCCTGGACGTTGCGCCAGCATTCGGAGTGACCGATCCGATACCCCAGGTTGCAGGCTGAGTACCGGTTTGCCGACCAGCCAGGCTTCGTACAACAGAATGGAGGCCATCCCGATCACCCCGTCCACAGCCAGTACCTGCTGGCGACCATTGGTTTCAGCAACAATCATCCCAGCCAAATCCAGCTTGATCTCATCCCATAGACCGGCAAGGGCTTGCCGATCCTCGCGAGGATGCGGCAAGATGGACAGGGTCACTTGGTCGGCGTAAGGCTGCAAGGACTGGCACAGCAGACGCAAAACGGTTTTTTCGGTATATCCCCTGAATTTCGGTGATGCCGGGCCGGAACCCTGGTCCGCCTCAACCGGTTCGGAGACAAAAAGCAACTTGATCGGTCCTTGAGTTTGGCTCTTTGGGAGTGAACCTGAACATTCACCGACCAAGGATGCTAGGGCCGGTTGCCCGGTGATCATGATGATTTCTGCCGGCACCCCGTCAACGACTGCGGCTTCCCACGCCAATTGGTCCATCACCGTGTACCTGTCTGGAACCAACATGGGCAGACCGTCATGCTCCAGACGATGCCGGTAATTTGACCAGTTGTCCAGAACATGGACAACCAAAAGCCCCATTTCCTTTATCTGTCTGGCCAAGGTCAAGGGCACTGTGTCATGTACACTTGAGCCGAAAACCAAGCCGGTAAGATCAAGGGTAGTCAACCAAGCCATCGCCGTATTGTCTGGAAACCCGAAAGGCAAGGAAAGCACCGACCAATGATCCGGCAGTTCATTGACGATATATCCATGGTTCAAAATGGCAAAAGACAAACCACGCCGCTCACATTCCGCCGCCACCGGCAGCAGAGCCCTGGCTCCACCCACATCACCGGCAGCAAATAGGATCATCGTATTCGTCCCGAAGTCTGCCAGAATCGCAACTCTTCGATCAAGGCCATGGTTTTTCGAGTGGCCCCGAGATTACTGACAGGGAGACGGCCAGTCTCGTGGGCATCGAGCAAATCCTGCAAAGCGTTTTCCATCCCCCCGAACAAACCGGCCAAGGCGGATAATGGATCTTCCTGTACCTGCAAACGATAAAAACCGGGAAACAGCTCATGTTCAATTTTTCTTTCAACCACACTGGTCATCCCGCCGTGTAACACGGAAAGACGGCCTTCATCGCCGGTAATCAAGATGTCTATATTGTGATAAGGCAGCGCCATGCCGGTTACCATCACGGAAAAACCATCGATAGCCATAACAAAGGAGGGGTTCGTGAAATCTTCATCATGCGAAACCCATTGCAATCGGTATTCGGCCTGATCCCCAACCACAAAAAAAAGCGTGTCAAGAATATGAGAACCGTTGGTTTCAAGCCCCCTGGAATAATTAAGCTGGATCTGACGACATTCACCCACGGCCCCGGCAAGGAAGCGGTCACGCAGTGCCTGATAAACTGGGAGATAACGGCGCTGGTAGTTGACCAATACTGTGAC
>JAZDIS010000015.1:0-3800 GCA_043804705.1 Pseudomonadota bacterium
CACATGAAGCATCTGTTTGTCGATGATGAGGTCTGCCACGAGCTTCTTGAGTTGTCCGGTTCTCCTCCGCCAGTTGCTTCAACCAACCGCCGCAGTTCGCTGGGGCCAAGCCCGCCATACTTTTTTTCTTCCAGATGTAAAATTGCCTCAGCGATTCCCATCTTCCGGCAGACCTCCGGCCCCTTTGATTTTCCCACCTTGGCAAATTGCGAGACGCTCCTCGGAGAATTTCGCCATATTATTTCCGGGCAAATTACCATTGCCCTTACCCCTTCCAGTTTCTGACAAAATCGAAGAGGGTGCGCACCGCTACCCCCGGAAGGCCCTTTGGGGATATAGGATTTCTCGGTAAAGTCCCAGGCCGTGCCGGCAATATCCAGATGAGCCCAAGAGGTCTCCCCGACAAACTCCTTGAGAAAAGCGGCGGCGGTGATGGCCCCGCCGTCCTTTTTTCCAACGTTTTTAAGATCGGCAATCTCGGACTTGAGTTGTTTAGTGTACTCCGGGTCAAGGGGCAGCCGCCAGAGGGGTTCGCCACTGCGCATCCCTGCGGCAAGCAGCCGATCACACAATGCATCGTTGTTGGATAACAGACCGGTACGGTGATGGCCAAGACCGACAATGACGGCACCGGTCAGAGTGGCAACGTCTATTACCATGTCCGGCTGGTATTTTTTGATGCCGTAAGCCAAGGCATCGGCCAGGATAAGACGCCCCTCGGCATCGGTGTTGACCACCTCCACGGTTTTACCGCCATACTGGGTGATCACGTCCCCTGGTTTCAGAGCGGCCGGGCCGGGCATATTTTCCGTGGCCGGGACAATCGCCACCAGGTTCAATCCTTTGAGTTTGGCTTGGGCAACAGCCTGCATTGAGCAGAGGACCGCCGCCCCTCCGCACATATCGTATTTCATCTCTTCCATGCCGGCGCTGGGCTTGAGAGAGATGCCGCCGGAATCAAAGGTGAGTCCCTTGCCGACCAGCAACAGAGTAGGCGCACTTGGTTTTACTGTATACTCAAGGATTACCATCTCAGGGGGACAGGCCGACCCCTGGTTGACGGCAAGAATCCCGCCCAGTCCCAGCTTTTTCAGCCGGGACTGGTCCAGGACCGTACACGCCATCCCGTGGGCGGCTGCCAACTGTCTGCCATATTCGGAAAAATGTGCCGGCGTCCAGTGACTGGCCGGCTCATTGGCCATATCCCGGGCCCGACAGGCAGACTGAGCGCCTATTTCACCCAACTTAAGCACCTTGTCCAGCCCCTTGTGATCAACGGCATACAGGGCAGCCTGCTTAAGCATCTCACCCGAGGCTTCCGGGTCTTTTTTAGTTTTGTATTTCTTAAACCGGTAGGCACCCAGAACCAGCCCTTCGGACACCCCTTCAACCATCTCGACCATACCACAGGCGAGATCCGGCAAAACAAGGAGCAACTCCTGGGCCTTGCTCTTCATGGCCAGAGAGGCGATGGTCCCGCCCGCCTTGCGGAACAACTCACGGTTCAGTTCATCCTTGCCCAGACCGACAACCAATATCCGCTTTGCGGCGGGTATTCCCTGCCTTCCTTTTTCTGGATAAAAAAGCAGATGTTCTCCCTCTTTTCCGGAAAAATCTCCAAGCGCGCACACCCGCCGCACAACTTCGTCAACCGACTCATTGGCACAACGGGGGGGGCCCTTGTCCGGCTGGCGAGTCAAATACACGAGAAGATCGCCGGCATAGGTTTTGGCCCCAACCTTACTGAACTGCAACATGAATGTGCTCCTCAATGCTTATTGCTGGAATTTGAAAAAAAGGGGGAAATGCCACCGGACGTAATACAAAATCGAATAGTTGAAAAAGCAACAGCCGTTGTAATCGCGGTGTTTTTACGATTTCAACAATCATGCGGCAATGGGCATGATTTTGTCCATGGTCAGGGTCTGGGCATGGTGCAGCCAGTACTCCACAGGCAGATTCGGAGGGAGGAGATTGAAATCAGTGGTGATTGCCTCCCCTTTGGCAGCCTTGAGAAGACACCGGTCAGCAATGGCCACGCATAACGGCACCCCTTGCAAAGAGTTAAGCGGCTGGCTGTGATTTGCCGCTGCGTCAACCATGACCATGGGAAGATTCCACCAGAGGAGCAGAGCGCTGCCCAACTCCAGATGGGAGATGCCGAAGACCTGTTCCTCCACCTCGGTGGCAAACAGGCCATATCGTCTCAGGAATGCGGGGGAATGGTGTAACGCATCATCAAGGGAGGCAAGAAAAACCAATTTACCGATATCATGGAGAAGCCCGGCGGTAACCGCGGTCCTCTCCTGCCCAGGGGCAAGTCTCTTGGCAATGAGTCCGGCAAGTTTGCCGCATTGGATGCTGTGATCAATGATATTCAGGGCATGACGATGGTATTTTTTGGGATACTGGAAGTGGTTGAGCGCACAGATAAAAAGGACCATTTTCCGTGTTCTGCTGATCCCAAGACAGCTTACCGCCCGGTGGAGATTATCAATCTTCATCCCCCGGGAAAAATGCGCGGAATTGACCATCTGCAAGAGCCTGGCAGCAAGAATTGGATCCTTGCCCAGAACCTCGACAACCTGGGTCAATGCATAATCAGGGTTCTGAAGAATAGCTTCAAGTTCATGCACCACGGGCGGGAGCGCGGGAAGCCCTTGGCCATGGCTCAGGAATTCCCAGCATTTGCGAATCCGGATCCGGGAGCGCACGCTCAGATCGTGCTCCAGTGAAAGCCTCAGGTCTTTGCTCACAGGCAGACAAAATGCCCGGTGCGCCGCCCCGGTCGCCACTAACCTTACCAGGGCATCAGCTTCTGTTTTTTCCGAAAAAACAATCCTGATCGCATGGGGGCAGGCGTTGGCGACATATCGCAGGAAATCCTGGTCGTGCAGACGAGGCAGGTTGAGGTTGCACAAAACAATATCCGGCACTATCCCGGCAAGAAGTTGCTTGAATGCCTCAATGGTTACACAATGGCAGACCAGATGCGGCCAGCGCCCCAGCAATTCTTGAAAAGCGGCCTTGTGTGACGGGTCAGGATCAACAATAAAGACCGAACATTTTTTCGTGCAAACCATAGGTTGCAACTCCCCTTCCGACCTCTCTGCGCGAGGCCATGGTGGCGCATTCAGAAAACAGAAGCTGTTTTCGCCATCTCAAAAATGCTGAAGGAGTTCGGTGGGAGTGGTTGTCCGGGTACAGCTACCTTTGTTTATGTAGAGTTATTTGAAGGAGATATTTTTATATATAATACAGAGTAACCCTTACGCAACAATAATTACATGATAGAATCAAAAAATTACTTTAGATTGCAGCTTGCGCCTGTAAACAGATTACCTAACCCCATACACCCCAAAAAGGGAGGCCCCCTTGATTCTGCAATTATGCCTGTCCGTTGGTTTTGCCATAATAATCTCCGCACTGTGTAGCCTATGCGAAGCAGCGTTCTACTCATTACCGATGAGTCAGATTGAAATAACCAGCCAGAAACACAAAAAGATCGGCCGAATCCTCATGGCGATGAAAAAAGATATCCACCGGCCCATCACCGCCGTCCTTACCCTGAACACCATTGCCAACACCGCAGGCGCCACGATTTCAGGAGCTGTTGCCGCCGCAGTGTTTGGCGCCGACAACATGGTCTGGTTTTCCGCGCTCTTTACCTTGGCCATCCTCCTCTTTTCAGAAATACTCCCAAAAACACTCGGCGTTTCCTACTGCCGGGAACTGGCCATCTGGATTGCCTACCCCCTCCACTGGATGGTGAAATTATTGACCCCGTTCATCCTGGTAAT
>JAZDIS010000016.1:0-2256 GCA_043804705.1 Pseudomonadota bacterium
GCTCCACACCCAGGCCGATATCAACAACGTCAGGTGTGCCTATGCCGAGATGGAAATGGTGGTGGTTCAGGATATCTTTCTCACCAAGAGCGCGGAAATGGCCCACGTGGTGCTGCCCGCCGCCTGTTTTTATGAAAAGGACGGAACCTTCACCAATGCCGAACGCCGCATCCGGAGGATCAGAAAGGCGGTGGACCCGCCGGGGCTGGCCTTGCCGGACTGGGAGATCACCTGCCGACTGGCCGGGGCCATGGGCTACCCCATGAGTTATGAAAGCCCGGCCCGGATCATGGAGGAAATCGCCCGTTGCGCCCCGATCCTGGGCGGGGTCCGTTATGAGCGCCTGGAAGGCGACGGATTGATCTGGCC
Organism: Pseudomonadota bacterium; assembly: GCA_043804705.1. Lineage (GTDB taxonomy): Bacteria > Desulfobacterota > Desulfobulbia > Desulfobulbales > Desulfurivibrionaceae > Thiovibrio. Next base: position 370 of record JAZDIS010000016.1, read on the forward strand.
CTGCCCGGACCGGGAACACCCCGGCACCCCGATTCTCCACCAAGAGAGCTTCACCAGAGGCAGGGGCCGTTTTTCCGTGCTGGGCAACGTGGAAACCCTGGAAACCCCTGATGAACAATACCCCCTCATCCTGGTCACTGGCCGGCGGCTCGCCCATTACAACAACGGCTCTATGACCCGCAGGTGTAAAGGGCTTGCCGCCCTTGAGTCCGAGGAGGAGGCGGAGATCCATCCCGATGATGCAGCGGGGTTAGGGATAGTGGATGGGTGCCTGGTCATGGTTGTTTCCCGACGCGGCGCCCTGGAGGTTTTGGCCCGGGTCACGGAGCGCAGCCGACCAGGCTCGGTCTTCATGGCCTTCCACCACGAAGAGCCTCTGGTCAATATCCTGACCAGCCCCGGCGTGGATGAGGTTGCCGGAACCCCGGAATACAAGGCCTGTACGGTACGGCTCATGCCGGTTGTTACGACTCAGTGAGATACACAGCGAGAACGTGATGTTGTATGCAATTTGATGATGGCGTCCGCCATCGCCCTGACAACACTTAATAAGGAGAAGACCATGCTTGAAGTAACGGAATCAGCGATCAGCAATCTCAAGGACTATTTTACCAAGAACAACATCGACTCGGCTATCCGGGTGGTCATGCAGAACAGCTGCTCCGGTGGGGGTCTGGGCCTCGTCCTGGACGATGAGAAAAAGAACTTTGATCAGGAATTTGAGAAAGCCGGCATCACCTTTTTAGTGGATGGCGGGATGTTCGCCACCACCGGCGCCATCAAGGTCGATTTCGTCAAATCCACCTCGGGCTGCGGTTGCAGCGGGAGCGGCGGTTTCTCGGTAAGTTCCGAGAAGAAACTGGGCGGTGGCGGCTGCGGCGGGGGCTCCTGCTCATCCGGTTCCTGCGGCGGCTGATCACTTGCCAGGGAAATGCAAGAAAACAACAACCGGTATCCTTAACCAAACATACCCAAAGGTGATTCACCATTAGTAAGATGTCCGCTCAGCTCATCGCCCTTCTGGCCACGCTCAATATGGCCTTCATCTTCGACAGCTACCGCTACATCGAGCCGGATCAGTTCAAAACCTGGCTGGAAAGCAATAAGCCCATGCACATCGTGGACATCCAGGTGGAGAAGGAGTTTGTCGCCAACCACTTTCCCGGCTCGATCGCGACCTACGCCTTTCCGGTGGAGACCGGCCCCCAGCGCAAGCAGCTCGATGCGACGGTGGTTGAGGCCAAAAAGAACAACAACGAGGTGGTGATCGTCTGCCCCAGGGGCGGCGGCGGAGCCAAGCGCACCTACGACTACCTGAAAGCGGGCGGAGTAGCGGAGGCGCGTCTTTTCATCCTCAAGGGCGGGATGGAAAAATGGCCGCACCGGCAGATGCTCAAAAGCGGCAAGTAAGGCAAACTGGCCATTTCCCCGGCTCCGTTTTAAAACCGGGCCGGGGGAACTCTCTTAGTCATCGTCATTTCAAGGGAAACTATAAAAATGAAGAAACATCTTACCCTGCTTCTGCTCATGCTTGGCCTGTTCGTTGCTCCGGCCCTGATCGGGGATGCGTCTGCCGACCAGCCCGGCAAGGAGGTCATTACGGTTATCAATACCGACCAGCTCAAAAAACTGCTCGATTCCGCCGCCCCGCCGATGGTCTTCGACGCAAGAAACCCCGAGGAGTACCAGGAGGTCCACATCAAGGGGGCCTTGAGCCTGCCCGAACCGAAATTCGCCGAATTCGCCCATCTGCTACCGACCGACAAAAGCAGCCCCCTGGTCTTTTACTGCAACGGGGTCAAATGCGGCAAAAGCAAGAAAGCGGCGGCAAAAGCCCTGGCCCTGGGCTATGGCAAGGTGCTGATCTATGCAGAGGGGATGCCGGTC
>JAZDIS010000017.1:0-18098 GCA_043804705.1 Pseudomonadota bacterium
ATCATCAGGGATGAGGCGGAGAAAAATGTCAGTGTCAGCATTGGGATCAGCCGGCTCGATCCCGTGAGCGGCACCCTGGAATCCGCATATGCCGCAGCGGACAAGGCCCTCTATGAAGCGAAAGATCAGGGCCGCAACAGGGTGATTACAGCCTTTGGCTGAGCAAAGCCACAGCGAAAGGGAGCGGACAGGCCGGATGATTTTTGCGCCTGACCGCGGAAGAAAAGTCTAACCCAAGGTCAATACCGTCACCTGGCTGGGCACAGCGCACATCCCGGGAGCGTTAGGAATCATACCCATTGCATTCTGCCCGGTAAGGCTGGTCAACCTCTGCGCCGGGGCCCCACCGGCGAAGATAGTGAAGCATCCCAGGGTATAGATGGTTTGCCCGGCAAGCGCTTGATCGACTAAACCGAGTAATACGCCGGGCTGATCGCCGACACTTACCATCCCCTTTGAAAGCTGATTCAATACAGGCATGGCGTCCACGGTGATGGTGTATGGGGCGGGAGAAGAAATGGTTGAGTACGACATGTTGGGATAGGGGATGGGCACTGGACCCGCCGGCGTGGGAGTTTTGCAAACATCGGGGAAAGCCATGTTCATCCCCGGCCCCATAGTCAGTTGAAACATATGACCTCCTGTAATACGGGTAGCAAGTTACTTAAACCAAAAAAAAATCACACCATCGGCGAAAATCGCTCAACTCAAATTGATCTGGCCGCCGTTTATGGAAACCAGTTCTTCCGCGGTGTGCACGGCATTTTTTGCATGCATGGTCAGGGTTTTCTCGGTCAGGTAGCGGGCCGACTCGGCCTGAACCTCGTCGTGTTCCTTGATGTAGCGCACGGAATTGTCGGCCTGCATGGTCCAGCGCTTCACCACCAGATCCACGATCCTGGCGGCGGATTTGATCACTTCCACCTGAACTCTGAGCATCCGGCCCCAAAAGGTGCATTGGTCAATGCACGCTTCTGCCTTGCAGGCGTGCACCCGGATTTCGTCGCTTGCCAGATCGATGCGCGCCGCAGCCGCCACCTGGATTTCCCCTTGGGATTGCAGGGCAAGATCGCCTTTTTCAACCAGAAGCCGGGTGGGGCCATCAAAAAGGAGCACGTTTTCCTGGGGTGACTCGGCGTTTCGGATCAAGATGGAAAGGATGAAATGTTCCTCCTGATCCGAAAAGACCAGGACTCTGTCATTGATTCCTGGAACAAGCAGGCAACCGCCGGCCTTGCGGGCCATGATTCTTTCGCCTCCGGTATGGACATGGAAAAAATCGCCTGTCCGGCCGCCGACAAACCCTGAGAAGAAAGGCCCTGATAAATTTTCCGGATAAACGGCTGCTTCATTGAGCATTGCGTGTCCTCCTGTTTTTCACTGTGTTTTACAAAAAGCTGATCCGTTCATGGCCCCGGCTAATCGGGAACGGATGATGGAGGTTGCCAGCCCTCGGCCTCGGCCAGATCGGCGGGAGAACTTCTGTAGGCCGTGGTCCCGGCTTTTTGCCAATCCACGCCCTGATCAATGGTCCTGTGCTTGCGGGCCATATAGAGGTCGGCATCCTTGAACACGGCATGGGAAACATCGGCATAACTCAACTCCAGATACCGGCAGTTGCAGCCGGTGAAGTCCGCCCCCATGGCCATGGCCTTTTCCAGGGAGGCCGATTCCAGGATGGCGCCGCGCAGCATAGCGCTTTCCAGGTTGGCCTCGCCCAGGTAGGCTTGGGCAAGTACCGCCCCCTCCATGCCGGCGTTGCGCAGGTTGGCTTGTTGAAACATGCTCTGTCTGGCCGTTACCCGGTCGAGTTTCGCCCCGCTCATGTCGGCGCCGGTAAAGATGCAGGCACTGATGTCGGCACCACGGAAATCTGCCTCACGCAAAATCGCCTTGGAGAAATTGACCTCCCGGAAACGCATCCCGCTGAAATCCTGACCGGCCAGATCGCAGCCGGTCAAGAGGACTTTATGCATGGTCGCCGAGCGGAAATTTGCCCGGCCCAACCGGGCCTTGAGAAAGATGGTTTTGCACAGCTTGGCTTGCGAAAAATCCGCTTCTTCGCAATTGGCGTCCTGCAGGATGGCCTTTTCAAAATGAGCCCCCAAAAAACAGGCCCGGCTGAGATCCGTCTCCTGCAGCACGCTCCAAGAGATCCGGGCCTCGGTAAAATCGCAGCCGGAAAGATTGGCCTGAGTCAAGAGGGTCTTATGCAGCAGGGCCTTCCTGAAGCTTGCCCCGTGCAGATCCATCTCCCGCAAATCCACCGCGGTCAGATCAGTCTCCTCGAACAGGGCGCCGGCAAAAGAACATTGCTTGAATCCGGTCCGGACTATTTTCGCCTTTCTGAAATCGGCGCGGCTGAAAACAACATTTTCGAACCGCCCCCCGCCAAGATCCGCCCCGGACAGGTCTATGCCGGAGAGATCCGCGTTTTCGATGGTTTCATTGTTTGCTATGGCTGCAACAATTGCAATTTGATCCAAGGTTGGCTCCGCTCCCCGGCCAGGTAGGCTTCGGGTTATTCCAGGTATTGTTTCCGGTCGTGGGCAAGCAGGGTCAGCTTGAGGTTGGCGCCATCCAGATTGGTTTGGCCGAGCACGGCCTTGTAAAAATCGACCCCGTAAAGATTGCTCGACGACAGGTCGGCATTGACCAGCCGGCTCCGTTTCAACGATCCGGTGAGGAGATTGATCCCCCGCAGGTCGGCGCCCTCCATGTTCACGCGATTGAACCGGGTCCGCGGGGCGATGGTTTTTCGCATGCAGGCCCCGCTTAAATCGCACCCTTCGAATAATGAGCCATCCAGGCTGGACTTCCTCAGATCGGCGCCGGACAGGTCGCTGTCCTTGATGCAACTCTCATGCATCCGGGCCTGACGGAAATCACCCCCCGGAAAAGCACTCTCTTGGCAGATGCTGGCCCGGCTCAAGTCCGCCTCAAAAAACACCACGCTTCCCCCCCGGCAGTTCATGAACATGCAGGACGGAAGGGTGACCTGGGTAAAGTCGGCCCCATCCAGGAGGCATTGTTGAAAAAGGCACTTGAAGCCGTGCATGCGGGTAAAATCCATGGCCTTCCCGTTGACGCCATTGAAAACCACCAGTTCCAACCGTGCATCCCTGAAGGATATTCCATCGGCATTGCAGGAATCGAACGAGACCAAATTGAGTTTGGCGCCGCTGAAATCGGCGCCACCCAGATCCGCATCCTTGAAAGAGACCTGCTTGAATCGAACCTCTTTGAGAACCGTCCGCCGCATCACCGCTTCCGGCAAAAGCGCCATCTCCGCTGTTGCCCCGGTCAGGTCGGCGCCGCTGAAATCAGCCTTGTTCGCCATTATTTTAGAAAGGTTGCAGCCCGCCAGCACCGTGTTGACGAACAGGGTCTCAAGGCACCGGGCGCGGGAGAGATCGGCCCCGGTCAAGTCGAGGCCGGACAGATCGAGGCCGGAGAGGTTGTAGAGGGAAAGGCTTTCCCCCCGTCCGTGCAGTTCGATGACCTCCTCACGGGTAAGCGCCCGCGTCCTGTCCGGGTCGAGCCCGGCTGCCCGCATTTTCTCGGCTGCTTCTTCCGGGAGTTTTCCGGCGGCAAGCTGGGCTTTTTTCTCCGTGAGTTCTTTTTTCGAAGCTGCCAACTGGGCGTGCAGCTTGTCGGAATTGGCCTGGGCCTCTGCGGCATCCCTTTCAACGCGGTCAATGGCTTCCTGATACTTGGCAGCAATTTCCGTGGTCAGTTGATTCTGCTTTCTCAGCTCTTCTCTGCCGTCCTTGAGCTTGTCCGTAACCCGTCGGCCGATTTCCGAGGGAGAAGCGGGCTGCGATTTCTGAGCTTTGGCTATGACTGCGTCCAGTTCCGGCCGGGGCATATTGAACTCTTTCGCCGTCCGGTCAAGCATCTTTTCCATTTCAAGGGACATGGCATCTTTCTGGGGTTGATAAAAGGCATTGATGTCAGCCAAGGCCTTTTCGACCATCCCTTTGATATCCATGGGCGGGAGGAGCTTTCCCTTTGCCAAAAAGTTACTTGGCGCTTCGCCGGCCGCAGGCAGGGCGATCTCGATATCGTGGGCCTTGGCAAAGTCTTCGGGCAGGGCCTTGAGTATCCAAGGGCGAATCTTCACTCCCTGTTGCCTGGCCGCGAACAACGATGTTTGCTTTTCCGGAATAGCCAGAGGCACTGCATTTTCGCGCTGGGCTGCCCATTGTGCCAGATCGGACCCATGCTCGCCGGTTCCGGTGATCACCAGGATGCGTAAGGCGTTTACCAGCGCCTCCTCCGCGTCTTCCCCGAGTTCCGCCTTTGTCTCCGGCAGCCACAGGATACTGCAGGCGTCGCCGACCTCCTGTTCCAGAAAAAGCGCGGCCATCTGCTCGGCAACCACCACCACCGGCGGATTTTCCTTCAGGCAGGCCGACAGCAAGACCGGGACCATGCGGGAACCGGGAAGGACAAATTCATCGGTGATGGCCAGCCAGTCCGGCGCGCCCCGGACCGCGAGCCGGGCCGGATCCGCGTTCTCGAAAACCGGCAGCACAAGCCCCGGCGGGATAGTGAAGGGATCTTCCTTCAGATTGCTAAAGTCAAGCCCGAGATCCTCCCCATGCATCCGGACGGGTTCACTGGTGAGGCCCAACCAGGCCCGCTTGACGGTCTGCGGCTCGAAGCCCAAAATGGCAAGCCGTTGCCTGGCATCATGATTGTTTTCCAGATTTTTCCTGGCCCGCAGCACGAAGGAAAACACCTCTTTGCGCCAGGGATCGGAAGAATCCGGCTCAAAAAGATGATCCGGATCGATCTTGTTTTCCTTGAGCTGCTCCGGGGTAAATTGTGCCTTGAGCTGCTGCCCGGCCTTTTTTTCCTCCTGCGCGGCCTGCCCGCGCAGCTCCTTGGCCTTGGCCGTCATGTCGCCGGTGCGCTGCTCCATTTCCCCGAGGCGCTTTCGCCAGGCATCAAACCGGCTCAGGTCGATCCTGGCCAGGTGGCCATATTGGGTGTGCATGTCCCTGGCCAGGTGTTCCAGGTTGTCCAGCACCGCATAGAATCCGCCGATCCTCTCCTTGAGGCTGGCCGCCGTCTCATCGGGAGCATAAGACATCTTGGGAGCCTTGCCCATGGCGCGCTTCTTGATCTCTTCGATCTGCTTGGGGATATTCCGCCACTGCTTGAGCATGCTTTCGAATTTGGGCGCTGCCTCCAGGAAAGGAGCCATGTCAATCGGCACCCCAAGATCCATGCCCGCCAGCAGTTTATCCCGGTAGTAGGCAAGTTCCTGAGGCGCTTGACTGGCCACCTCCTTGGTCAGATACAGGCGGTGCACATCGAGATACTCCTCGTCGTGGATCTCCACCGAGCCGTGAAAAATAAGCACCCCCACAAGCCCTTCCGGAAAGAGCCAGACGGTATCGAGCTTTAACAGTGCCTCCTCGAAGAGAAGATTTTCCGGGGCAAAGCCCTTCTTCGGATCAATTTTCTTGTACACAAACTGCCGCGGACGGATGGGGGGCAGGGTGCCTTGAATGCGCCGGTGTTCGGGGTGCATGCCCTCGAGGGAGTATTGCTCATCGCCTTTAAAATAGCCGTCCAGGCGCTGATCGGCCGGAGCCATGTTGAAAAACTCGTAGTCCATATCCCCCGGGAAATAGGGCCAGCGGGTCTTTTGCCATTGCTCATCATAGGTGCCGGCCTTCTGGAAGCGCTGGGGCCACATCCGGTCCAGGGGGGCGAACCCGGCGGGCTCCGGTTGGTCCGTGGGCGCGCCGATCTCCCGGCCGGGCAACTCGACATTGGGCAGGGGGCCAGTACGCAATCTCCCCCTGCCCGATTTTGCCAGCCCCCTTGCCCATGGGGTTTTTTTTAACATCCGGACCGCCATAGGCGTTTTTGTAGGCAAGGTCGATCTCGGCAAAGGGTTCCGGGTCGGTGATGATCAGCATACCGGCGTTGTTGCGCTGCCAGGACCGCTCCCCGAAAACATGGAGCTGCTTTACCAGCGAGCCAACCGATGCCGTCACCCTGCCGGCCCGGATCTTTTGGCCTGCCGGGGCATGGCATTTCCCGGTGACCAGGAATTCCCCCCGGACCTTGGGCATGGATTCGTCCAGGACACCGGCCTCACCCAGCAACTGCGGCAGTTTTCCCCACAATTCCTGGTCACTCAGGATGGTTTCAGGCGACAAGAGATGAAACCCGACAATGGCCGTGAGGTGGAGATAATACTTGTCTCCATAGCCCCACGGCTTGAACAGGATGGAAAGATCGTTGTCCTTGAGGACTTTCATTTAGTTACGTACTTTCCTCTGGTGACGGAATTTCTTCATATTATGCTAATATTCGCTGCTACCTGCGCAACGGAGGTGGAAAGTCGTATCAGATTTCCCTCCACATTGGTCACATCGCCTCTCAGATTGGTCACCGAGCCTTCAATACTTTGGACCCTGCCGGACATCTTGCTGCTTTCCCCTTCGATTTTCGTTACGGTCCCGGACAACTCCGATACCTGCCCGCGCAACGTCGAGTTTTCTCCCTCCACCGCCGTGACCTTCCCTTGCAATTTTTCTATCGTACCGGTCATAACGCTTTTTTCTCCCTCAAATTCAGAAACCTGTCCTTGCAATTTTTCGACTTTCCCGAGCAATTTCATATGGTGGGTATACAAATCTGTCACCTGTCCCTTCAGCTTATCCTCAGAAGCGCCAATCACCTTTTTTTTGCCAAAAATTGTGGCCCATCCGGGGATGAGAGCCGCCTGCCAAGTATCGTACTCAGTTAATCCACCGACGAAAGCCTGCGTTCTTGGGCCGACCACCGCTCTGCTGTCCGCGCCGACCACCGTCGATGAGTTTGAGCCGATAACTGTTGATGAGTTGAAGCCGTAGACAGAAAGAGTTTTCTTCCCCAATATAGTTTCACTTTTATTCCGAACCCTAACATCCATGTCGCCAACGGAGAAAAGTTTCAACCCATTGTCGGAACTTGCCTCATCATACTTATTTTGAACATAGTCTTTGGCTCCCTCCCCCCAATAGGAGTGCCCTTCATCCTCCGGGTCGTTGTGCGCTCCGATACGGATATAACTTTCGTGCGGGGCATAGTCGCAGTGCAACAAAATCCGTTGGCTCCCCTCCTTGTCCTCCATATGAATCTTGTTGCCCCCACCGGTGGTGATGGTCGCCATGCTCTGGTTGTCGGCATTCACCGGGCTCTGACACTCGGGATTGGGCAGGGCGCCGGCGATCACCGGCCGGTCCGGGTCGCCGTCGAGAAAGGTCAACAGCACCTCGACTCCCTTGCGCAGAGGGAAATGCATCCCTTGACCAGGCCCGGCATAGGGTTGCATCATGCGCAACGGCGCGGAAGACTTCCCCGCCTGGCGGCCCGCGAGATCGAAGGGCAGGATCACCTTGTAACGCCCATGTTCATCCAGTTCCGCGTACTGCCCAGATCCGGCGGCATCGATCTTGGCCGACAGGGTGCCGGTGATGCGCGGCTTGGGGGTAACCCTGGCCGGACGGAACTGGGCCGTAGCGGGAAGGCACTCGAAGGTGTTGCGGTAGAACAACCCATCCTGGTCTTCCAGGTCCCGGACTCCCAGGCCGCTGCTCAGGTAACGCTCCTGGCTGCCCTCATGGCGCACCGCCATGGTCAGGTACTGCTGATTGAACTCCTCGCGGAAATGTTTCTTTAACGTAAAGAGATAGCCGGGCCGCACCCCCGGAATGGCGGAAAGTCCATGGAAGATCTTCTCCCGGCAGAGGAACTCCTCGGCCCGGACCTTGGCCAGCCGGTCGGCTTCATCTTGATCCAGAAAATGCTCGCCGTACAGATAGATCTCCCCGCGTCCCTGACCCTGAACCGGGGCCTTGCCTTGCAGGTCCAGGTTGGGCTTCATGTAGTTGTAATCCTTGAGCAGGACATTTTTAGGCAGAGGGCTTTGCCGCAGGGTGAAACGCTTGATCACCTTGTCGGCATCACCGGCGTCCAGGCCGGAAGGAGGAGAATACAAAAACGTCTCATGGCCCGGCAAGGCGGTATGGGCGATAAGGGTGTCCGAGACGATCATCTTTTCGCCGTGCTCGCTCTGCTCAAACCAGTAGCAGGCGCCTTCCCGTTCCAGCCAACGGGAGATAAAGTCAAAATGTGATTCCGCGTACTGACAGAGATATTCCCAAGGGAGATACTTCCCCTGAAAACGAAACTCAAAATCCAACCCTTGCGACAAACCGCCGTCTTGGAGCACTGTAGCCAGGAACTGATCCACCTTCTGGTTCAGAAACACCTGGTTGTGGTTCGTCAGGGTCACCCACCACAGCCTGGGCCGCAATTCAGCCCGATAAAATACATAGTCGCCGGCCTGATGCAGTTCTTCGAAAGCGGAGAGAATGCCGTGGAAAGGCAGGTCGGAACCGGTTGCCATCTGCTTTTTAATGGTAAAGGTGGCGGGGTTCTGCAATACCGCAGTGAGGTCGATGGCATCCTCCATCTTCGCGACCAGCAGTATCTCGAACCGGTACAGGCTCGAAAGCTTCTCCTCGCCGCTGAAGCGGACCACGGTGAAGGGGTTGACGGGCAGGGCCTGACTTGCAAAGGTAAAGGCATGATCGGTCAGTGGCGGCATGGGATCCCTCTTTTATAAGTCGGCAGGCGGAACAATGACGGTGAATCCATTGACTCCCCGGATAATCACCGGCGATTCGGCGGGATGAAGCTGGTTCGCTTCCCTGAAATGAAAGGAGAGGCGTAAATGATCCTGATGTTCGCCGATGACCAGCTGGCTGATGAAGCCGTGCTCAATGGCACTGACGCGGGTTGAGGCATTGCGCCAATTTCCCGGCAGATCAACGACCCACATGGCAGGCCCGGAGAAGAAAAAAGCCTTGGGTTCGGGAACGGCACGGTCGGTCAAAAAGGTTGCCTTAAACCCCTGCTCGGTAAGGCGGAAGGTGTGGCCCAGCAACTTGCCCGGCGCTTTCAGTTCCGGGTCCTGCGAAACGTTTTCCGCCGGGGCCAGAGAGGGTGCAGGCTGCGCCGGTTGCGACAAGGTTGCCGCTGGTCCGCCACCCGGACCTTCCAGCCTCTGCCCGGCATGTTCCATGACCTGGCCGGCACGCATCCGCATATCGTCCTCGGCTGTAACCGCTTTTTGCTCCACCCGCATGAGTGCCCGCCGGATATTGCCCATCACCGTGGTTTGGGCATCCGGCTGCAAAACCTCGGGAAGCAGGCCGACGTCCTGACCCGCGGCCAGGACGAAAAACAGCAAGGCTGCGGCGGTGAACAGGCTCAACATCAACCAGGGAGCACGGGAGGTGTGCAGGGCGCTCATGGCCGGCCTCCTGGGGGCAAGGAAGAATCATCAGAGAACTCCCCCGCCCCCAGGCCGGACCAGCATTCCGCGGCCTGCACCGGAACCCTGAGTGGAGAAAAATCTTTGAGGGCCTTAACCGGTTCGGCATTTTTGAGGGTATAATTGACCTGGATGTTTTGCACCCCCAACCCCTCCAACATGGCTTGTTGCGGGGGGAAGTCCTTGGGGGTGTAGACCTTGCGGCCCGTGCGGAATTCGCGCAAGAAATCCCGAAAGCCGAGTGCGCCGGGCCAGGTTTTACTCAGGATGGTTTCGCGAAAGATGATCTTCAGGGTTACCTCACCGCAGGTAGCCGGCTCCCAGGCGAAATCCAGGGCGTTGGGAAAATTTAAGTTGTCCAGCGTTTGCGACTGATCCCCGCATTGCAGAAGCAAGCTGGTCTGAGTCGGCTCGCTTTTGGCCTCCGGATTCACATTGGTGGGCAGAGTGGAGATGGAGACGGTATATTTGGCTTGCAGTTGCGGCCTGCGCACAGCACCCTGGTTTAAAAAAACCAGGAATTCGTCGCTGAAGGGAAAGGGTACTCCCAGCCAGGAACCAGCAGTCCAACCATCCTGACTACGCTGCAAAAAAGGCTTGGCCGGCCCGGCCACAAAAGAGTTGACCACCCCCTTCCCCCCGAACATGGTCTCCCACAATTCGGCTTGCGGAGTGTGAACGGTCTCCGCCAGAACATGGGATTGCCACAGCGCGTTCACCCCGCAGGCCGTTTCATAGGTGGCCATGGTGACCAGAAAATCCAGCGGCCCCTCCAGCAAAAGCCAGAAAGGTTCTTCCTTGTCCCGCTCCTTCTCCAACAACTGCCGCAGGATGCGCACGGAGGTCTGGGCTGACTCCACCGGAGAAGGCTGTTCAGCACCGGCGGCAGAACCGAAGTTGCGCCCGGAAAAGCGATAGGCCGCGTTCATGGATGCCGTGGCCGGCAAGAAAGCGCCAAGCTGTTTAATGTACTCGGCAAACTGCGCCTCGGCCTCCAGGTTTTTTTCCAGATGCTCTATGGTGGCCTCCAGCTTTTGCACCTTCTCGGCAACTTTTTTCTTGAGGCTGGCTTCCTTCTGGGCAGCCTGGTAACTCAGCACGAGATGCTTAAAATTCCCGGTCAGCCGCTTGATGGCCTGATCAGAGCTGGGATCTTTCAGCGCGGCAAGCTCCTCGTCCATTCTGGCAATCAGCCGAAAATAAGGGTTTTGCACGGTGACCATGGTCGCGCCGGTGTTCAGCCACTCCTCCCGGCTCGACAGCTTATCCATGCCCAGATGGAATTTTTGGGCAAAGTCCAGCCATTGGTCGTAATACTGTTGCGTGTACCATGCCCAAAAATCGCCGGCGCGTTTGTTGAACGCCGCAGGGTCCAAGGCTACCTGGCTCGTCTGGGCCAACAATTTTTCGATCTTGTCCTTACCCTGCTTGGTAAAAGCGCCGGAAATCCCAACCGGTATACTCTCTTGGCCAAGACCGGCCCAGAAATCACCCAGGATTACATCCGGCAGGTCCGCGCGACTGTCCGCCCAATCAACCAGCCAGTGCAGATCCCGGCCTTCCAAATCAATGATCCGGTTCGCCCAGACCTCCATTTCGCGGCGCTCCCGGCTGATGATGCCGGTATCCTCTTCCCATCTGGCATAGGAACGGTACATATCCGGGAAAAAAGCAGCCACGTATGGCAGGCGACCGCCAAAAGCCAAGGCCAGGGCCTGCAAGGGGGAGTCCTGGTGGCCGGGCGCATCGGAGCGGGGATGGCCTGCCTCGCGGGCTTTCAGGGTATCGATACGCCACAGCAAATATTCCAGATAGGGGGCTAGGGCTTCTTCCCGAATCTCGGTATCGAGGGAGGCAAAATGCTTGCCCATGATCTCGTCCGTAGGGGTGAGCACCGCCGCCCGAAACCACTGGTTGTATTTGCGCTGCAACCCGGCCAGAACCTCATGGCCCTGAAAAAACCCCATCCGCGGCCAGATTCCGCCATGGAGCCGCCTTTGCATCTCCGCTATTTTGTCGCGCATCAGGCCCAGGGTGACCAGGTCTTGGGCCAGATTCTCTCCCAAAACAGGGGCCTTCGCAAAGGAGGCGTGTACCGGCTGCATGGCCTCCCGGATTTGGACATAGGAAAGGCTGGAGAGGCCGATGCCGGTGAGCAGCAGCAGCAGCCACGCGCCCAGGGCCAGGTTCATTGTGGCCGTGCGCCAGGAGAGATATTCGCCCAGCGGCCGGAATCCGGCCCGGTCCTTGGGCAGAATGGCCGCGAAAAAATCATGCAGAAACAAACCCAGGCCGGTGTCCGGCAGCCGCCATTGGCGATCCTTGAAACTTTCCAGGGAACCCAGCACCCCGGAACGGGTCAGGCCGGACTGGCGTCCGCTGGAAATGAAAAACCCGCGCAGAAACGGCGTTTCCTGGTAGGGATTTTCCCGAAAAGCCCCATCCACAAAGGCTCGGATGCGAGGCGCGAGGCACTCGAACTCATCGGGAAAAAGGGCGGCCCGGCCACCGGATGCGCCGACCCTGGAGGCCAGCAGCAGACGCAAATTTTTAAGTCTGCGGGAAACATGGCCGATCGCCTCGTCCAGAAACTCCTCGGGGGCGCGTTGCTCCGTATCGTTTAAAAGCCCCATCGCCTGGCCGCGCTGCTCCTCGGGCAGCAGTTCGGCCATGGCGGTCATGCCCATGACCAGGTCCAACTTGGTCACCAGCACATACACCGGAAACTTGGCCCCCAATACGCGCATCAACTGATCCACCCGCAACCGGATGGAACGGCCATATTCCACCAAGGCGTCCTGGCTGTCCGCCAAGAGCCGGTCGCACGGCAGGGTAACAATCAGACCGTTGAGAGGTTCCTTGCGCCGGTACTTGGCCAACAGCACCAGAAACCGCTCCCACTCGTCACCATCCCCTGCCTCCAAGGGCACGGCATAGCGTCCCGCAGTATCCAGAATTACCGCTCTTTCAAAAAACCACCAGTCACAGTTTCTGGTGCTGGCAATACCCTTGGTCGGACCGACATCGCTGAGGATGGAAGTCAGCCGGGCATGGGAAACTGCGGTGGATTTGCCCGAAGAGGTCTCGCCAAAAATCATGAACCATGGCAGGGTGTAGAGCGGGTCTCCCCGATGGCGCAAGCGCGAAGCCCGCAAAGTAGCCACTGCCTGGGTCCAGCGCGCCTGCAGTTCCATGAGTCGTCGGCGCTCGTGGGCCGGAGCCGCCTCGATCGCCTGCTGATCCTGATCCATCACCCGCCTGACGAACTTTTCCTCCCGGCGCCGGTAATAATAGCGCCGGATAAAAAGAACCAGCACCAGCACGGAAAAAACCCCGGCCACGGCCACGGCCACGATCCAGCGCGGCCAGCCTTCATGATCAGCCAGCAGTAAGGCGCCGAACCCGACCGCGACGGCCAGGGCCAAAAGCAGAAATATTTTCAAGGCGGTAAACAGGAACCTGATCATGTCGCGCAACCGGATAGTACAAGTTTCCGCTCAGAATTCGCACCCTTCATCAACCACCTCCATTCAATGCTTGCAGCCAGTTGGTCACAAAGGTGGACAACAGAGTATCGTAGGTCGCATATACCCCAATCGCCAGGAGCGTGGGCGGGATTAAAAAAAGAAGCAGCCGAAACAGCGGCAGAATGCGGGAATGTTTGAAATTCAAGCGGGAGTCGTTATAAGCCTCGGGGAAAAGCTTGTCCGGCAAGGCCCAACCTTCGCCCTGCAATCGTTCCAGGTTGGTGCGAGTCAGCTCATCGATTCTGGCCCGGCCTTCCCGATCATAGTACCGCCCGGAGAAGCCCAGGGTCAGACAGGCCACATACACCTCCAGAGCCTCGCGTTGCCCTTCCTCCCCATTCTGCTCCAGGTTGTCCGCTACGATCATCTCCGGTTGATCCTGCCGGGATTTACCGCACAAACCGGCCAGCCGCACGTAGAATTCCTCCCCGGCATTGCCGGTATTGAAGCGAACCTCTTGCAACTTATGCCGCATCCATTCGTGCCGCCCCGGCCAGGTGGAGGCCAGAATGACCTCGTCGGCAAAGGCGCAGACCGCAAACAGAGCATTGCCGGCTTGCCCGGGATTTTCCCGGCCGGCCTTGAGCATAGCTTGGTCCAGCAACCTGTCCATGTCCGCGCGCGCAGTTTCGCAGGCCGTGTCCGCCAGGTTCTGCTCGGAGGCGAGCATGGCTGCGAAAGCCAGCGCTGGAAGAAAATCGTCGATCAGAGCCACGTGACTATTTACCTCGTGATCACGGCAAGTTGGGCTTCCAGATCACTGGGTGCCTCCGGCCAGTAGATGGAAATGCTGCCCCCCTTCGCCACCTCGTCCCACAGGGGACTTTCCCGGTCGATACGAAAGTAAAAAGCACCGTGCCGGCGGGGCAAGCCGGCGGGCGGCCCGGCGGAGACGGACAGGGAAAGGCCCGGCAGCGCTCGCACCAGAAGCGAACCCATGCCACTGGTGGCGGAGAGCTTGAGCATCCGGGACGCGGAGTCGCGCAGGGCCTGCGCTTCGGCGGTGGCGGAATTGAGCACCAGCCAAAAATCGCTGCCAGTGGCTTGGGTTTCAGTCAAAATCTGATTGGGAATTTCGGCTGTCCAGTAGGGATCCCGGAATTCAAAGCGGGTCAGGAAACGCGGTCCGGCGGAGATGCCATCCAGCAGATGGAGGATCAGATCCCGGGTCGTACTGAAACAGTGGCCCAAATCGGTATGGGAGTAGTCAGGCGCCATTTTTTCATTCTGCCAGTTTTCCCCCAGCGGACTTACATCCAGGGAAAAAACCGAGAGTTCGGCCACCAGTTCGCGCAGCATGCCGTAAGCCTCCCAGGGCGACAGACAGGGATTCTCCACCGCCTGATCCAACCGGGCCGCAAAAAGCGACAAGACCCGCAGCCCCATTAGCAGGACGGTGGTCTCACCGGAGGCTTCCCCCCGCCCGGCCACGTTCTTGTAGCCTTCAAGCTGACGAGCCTTGCCCAGCACCTGGTCGCGCAACTCTTTGATCACCGAGGAAAGCAGCGGGGAAACATTAAGAGTCAGACAGGGCGGGACAAAAGCCGAGTCCAGGGCGACCTTGTCGCCCTGGCGAACCAGCCGGGCCACGGGAATCAGATCCATATCTCCGGCCTGGGCCAATTCGTCTTCAAAAACCAGGTTCAGAACATAGGACATCCGGCGGATTTGAGCCGGAGGGCCGTTGCTGTATGTATCCGGCACGAGTTCCGGCTCCACCGGGACGGCCAGGCGGGTGGGGGCGGCGGCCATCTGGTCCCTGGTTTCTGCCACGGTGACGTTGGCCTCGCCGGACTTAATCGACCGCAACCCTACATAGACAGCGATCTTCCCATCCACGGGGATTGAGGCCAAGGGAATCTGGCGTCCAGCGCACACGGCGTTGCCGGGGAACTCGATCATCTTGGCATTGTTGGGTAACAGGAGGCTGATTGCCGCGATTTCCAGACGCCCGGCAGCCAGGGCGGCCTCATTCACCCCCCCCGCGGCCAAACCCCAAAAAAACGGCCGCAGAGAGGCCATCATGGGGCCCATAAGATCGGTAAACTGCCGGTTGGTGATCTGGAAATGCTGGGGCTGCAAAAAAAGCCCCTGATGCCAATAAATAAAACCTTCGGCCATTTATTCAACTCCCAAGCGCTGGATGGAATTAGGTCCCAAAATGATGTTCATGATCAATGTCCCGGGATTGTATATTTGCGATGACCACGGTAGCCAACCGGCACGAGTGGAGGTGATCGGGAAGCTGTACAGGGTCGTGGCCAATCCGGGTTGCAGAGTGTTGTACCCCGCAACCATCCCGAAATGCCGAGCGCCCTCGGCCCGGTCCATAACCAAGGATATTTCCTGCCCAGGGCTGATGAACCGCCGCTCCACATGCACCACGGCCGGGTCGAACCGGGCACATTCCAGCAACTTGCGGATTCCCCCAGGGTTGGCCGCCAACTCCTGAAACGGGGCCGGTTCGGTCAACTGATACGTGCACAGCAAGACATTATGCGAAAAACCCTCGAAAAGATTCAGATCCTTGTCCGCCTCCAGATTAAGGGTCAGCGCGCCGGGCTGATAGGCCCATTTCACCTGCCCGGGGCTGGCGGCGTTTTGCGGCACCTCCCAAGGCTTGGGGGGGGGCGGTTTGGCGCCGGAAGAGTGAGAGCTGCAGGCCGCCAGGCCGAGCAACACCACTGCCGCCAGGCCACAGCCCATAATGCCGATCAGCCTTGAGCACGGACCCCCCTGGCTTTTCAATCTCGAACCAAAGGCCAGGGGCTGCAATATACACCATATTGTGCGGGAAGGGTTACGCATATCGTTCAATATCACCTAGAGCACGGATACGGTAAAGACCTCGGCATCGTCTTCATCGGGAAAAGGACCGAAAACCAGGGATTCCGGGGTGCCCGTAACCCGGACGAAATAGGACTCGGCCGGGGAGAGTTGGTTATGCACCCCCCAGGCGGTGAATTCCCGATCACTCAGCGCAAGTTTGAGGCCGCAAACCGGATAGTTGAGAGTGGAGTTTTGGGGAATGACCCCGGCCAACCCCACTCCATGTGCGTCCGGAGTACTCCCTGCTGCGCCGGCGCAGCCAAGGAAGGCTCCCTGCCAGGGGTCACGGGCCGGTCCCAACTCGAACCAAAGGCCCAGCCCGGGCAAGGGATGGACTGCCAGGCGGTAGTCCTGCGGGACGGGGATGCGTTTGGCGTTGGCCCGCGCCACCGCCTTCACCCCCAGCCCGGCCGGCACGCTTTCAGCCCCGCGCAGGGGGGTAGGCAAGGTGGCCACCTCCACCTTGCCGCCTGCGGGTGAAAGCAGAATGGGAAAATCATGACCCCGGACGGCTTGCACCGCCAAAGCCAACAGGGCCAGCCCCTGACGGGTGGCAGGCTCGGCAAAGCGTGAGGCTTGACCGACGATGATCCAGGCTCCGCAGTTGTCCTTGACCATTTCAGGGATGGCTCCGGCCCAGGCAAAATTGGCCAGATCATCCTCCCAGAAATGCCCCCCCGGCTCCAGTCCGTATCGGGCCATCTCTTCGAAAATCATTTTCCCCAACCCTTCATTCTTTTCCAGAATGCTGATCCACACACTTTTTTTCACAGTATCCTCCTCGCTTTATTCCCGCCTCTAGGCGAAGTCCATGGTGAAGCCACCGTCTTCGCCCACATCCAGGGCCACGGCATGGGGCATGCCGGCATCGGACATATGGGCCAGTATCTCTTGGGACATGCGCGGCAGGATGGTTCCGGAAAGAATGTATTCGATGTTGCGCGCTCCGGTTTCCACCTCTGTGCAGCGGGCGGCGATCTGATCCGGCACCTTCGGCGAATAGGTCATAACCATTTTGTTGTTGGCCAGCAGGCGCCCGGCCAGGGCATCCAGCTTCAACGCCGCGATGCGCCGCATCGCCTCCCCGGACAGGCTCCGGTAAGGCACGATGGACATCCTGGCCAGCAGAGCCGGTTTGAAATGCTCGGAAAGGATGGGGCGCACTGCGGAAAGCACGGTGTCCAGCTCCAATTCCGCCCCGTCCTTGGTCATCTCCTGGATCACGTCCGAGCCCAGATTAGAGGTGAGCATGATGATGGTGTTGCGAAAGCTGATCTGCTTGCCCTCGCCGTCGGTAAGCATCCCTTTGTCAAAAACCTGATAGAACAGGTTCATCACATCCAGATGGGCTTTTTCCACCTCGTCCAGAAGTACCACGCAATACGGGCGCTGGCGCACCGCCTCGGTGAGCATGCCGCCCTCGCCGTAGCCCACATAGCCTGGCGGGGAACCGACCAGCCGGGAAACCGTATGTTTTTCCTGGAATTCGCTCATATTGATGGTGACCACGCTTTTTTCGTCGCCGAACAGAATATCCGCCAGGGATAAACCGGTTTCGGTCTTGCCCACTCCCGAAGGACCCACCAGCAGGAACACGCCGCCCGGCTGGTCTGGGCTGCGCAACCCGGCCTTGGTGGCCTTGATCGCCTCGGACACGACCTGCAAGGCGGCGTTCTGCCCCTTGATCCGCTCACCCAGGCGTTTGTCCAGATCCACCGCCACCGCGGCCTGCTCCCGGGCCACCTTGCCAACGGGAATACCGGTCCAATCGCTGACCACCTTGGCCACCACATCCGGGGTGACCTCGATGGAGACCAGCCCGTCGCCCACCCTGGCGGCAGCATACGCCAGACTGGCCGCGGCAAAGGCCTCCCGCAGATCCGGCTGCTCCGCCTGATTGAGCAGGGCCTCGTTCAAGGCGGTTCTGGCGGTGACCAGGACGCGGGCCGCCTCCAGCTCCTTTTGCCAGGCCGCGCGCAACTCTGCCGCCTGAACAGTCAGTGAGGCAATCTTCTCCTCCAGCTCTTCGATACGCTGCGCTTCCACCGGTGCTCCATTGGCCAGATCGCGCGCCAAGGCTTTCTGCTCCCGTTGGGCTGCCTGGATGGCGCGTTCTTTGTCTTCCAGCGCGCCGGGCTTGGAGGAGAGACTGACCTTGACCCGGGCGCAGGCCGTATCCAGCAGGTCAATGGCCTTGTCCGGCAGAAATCGTCCGGTGATATACCGGTGCGCGAACTCGGCCGCCGCTTCGATGGCATCGTCGCGGATCACTACCCGGTGCGCCTTTTCGTAAGAATCACGGATTCCGCGCAGGATCAAGGCCGAGGTGCGCACCCCGGGTTCATCCAGTTTGACCAGTTGAAAGCGCCGGGCCAGGGCCGGATCCTTCTCAAAAT
>JAZDIS010000018.1:0-10626 GCA_043804705.1 Pseudomonadota bacterium
TCAAACAGCTGGCAGGGTCTGGGCTGGAATGTGTTGCGGAGGGAGGAGGAGGGATTCGTTTGGAGAGAGGACTCCCTCCTCCCACAGGTGGAAAGAGGGAATAAAGATATGTCCGGGACGCAAAATTCCCGGCTACCCCAGAATTGTAACCGTTCAGCAGCGCCGCTTCGCTGCTGCCGTAGATGCGCGAAAGAGGCCTGTCCGCTATACATACGGATGCTGATCAGGCCGATGACAAAGCAGGTACGGTGCTGCGGGACGCTTACAAACCTTACTTCACCTCCCGGACCATGATCTCTTCGGACCAGTCGTTGTGCTCAAACTGCCCGTGGTCCGGCTTGGCCGGTTTTTCCTCGCTCAGCCGCTGTTTCACCCACTTGAGCACCTGCTCGAACTCGGCGGCCATCTCGGCCATGGCCCGGCCCCTGTGACTGACCCGGTTCTTTTCCTCCATGGTCAGCTCAGCAAAGGTCTTGCCCAGCTCGGGATAAAAGAAAATCGGATCATAGCCAAAGCCATCCTCGCCCCGGGGTGCGGTGAGCAGCTCCCCTTCGCAGGTTCCCTCGTAGGTCAGTGCCGGGCCGCTGGGCACGGCGATGGAGATGACACAGTGGAAGGCAGCTCTGCGGTTGGCCACGCCTTCCATGTCCTTGAGCAGCTTGGCGGTATTCTCCACATCGCGGGCCTTTTCCCCGGCATAACGGGCGGAATATACGCCGGGCGCACCATCCAGAGCCTCGACCGCCAACCCGGAATCATCGGCGATACACGGCAACCCCAGAACCTTGGCGGTGAAATGCGCCTTTTTGTAGGCATTGTCGTCAAAGGTTGCGCCGTCCTCAACCACCTCGGGGATGGGGCCGAAATCGGCCAGACTCCTGACCTCCACCGGAAAATCCTTGAGCAGCTCCTGGAACTCCTTGAGTTTGCCCTTATTCGTGGTGGCCAGAACCAAGATATTGAACATGATTTTTCTCCTTACGATCGCCGCTCCGGCTACTGCCGCTCACGCTGCCGCCGCCAACACTGCTCAGCCAAAAATGATCATTTACCCGTATCACCGCCGGAAGTCAAGACCGGGCCAGCCCTGGTTTTCTGAAAAGAGATTGCTTCCCTTGACTTGGATCAAGGTTTTTGCGGACAATGGGGGTTAGTGTGCATCATAAATCTCAACACTGGAGGATTCCATGTCAGACCAACATCCCAAGAGCTACAATATTCTCCCCGGCCAGAAAATGGGCCTTGTCACCCCCGACTATCTGGAAGCGGTTGCCGCGGCAGCGCGCAGGCACAATATTCCGCTGCTCAAGCTCACCTCGGCCCAGCGGATCGCCATCGGCGGCCACACCCCCGAGGAGGCGGCAGCGATCTGGCAGGATTTCGGCCAGGCTGAAGGCCCCAAAAAACCGGTGGGCATCCACTACATCCAAGCCTGCCCCGGCGTGCAGTGGTGCAAGTACGGCCGCCAGGATTCCCCGCTCCTGGGCAAGAAGATGGAGGAGGCCCTGATGACCATCCCGCTCCCCGCCAAGGTCAGGGTGGGCGTTTCCGGCTGCTCCATGAACTGTTGCGAGGGGTTTGTCCGCGATCTCGGGGTGTTCGGCAAGAAGAACGGCTGGACCCTGATCTTTGGCGGCAACGGCGGCGGGATTCCCCGAATTGGCGACATCATCGCCCAAGACTTGAATGACGACGGGGTGATCGCCCTGGCGGAAAAATGCCTCCGCCACTACGCGGCCAACGCCCGCAAACTGGAACGCACCGCCCGTTTCATGGAACGCACCGGCTTGGAGGACTTCAAAAAGACGGTGCTGGAAAAATAGCCGGTCTCTGCCTTGATCTGGTCGTGATCCAGCGATAAACCGGCACGTCCCTTAAAACCAAAGATTACAGACCGTCACTGCGGCGATGAGTCCGGCGGTTTCGCCGCAGAGTGCGGCGGGCAAGGCGTGCCGCGTCCGCCGGATGCCGATTGCCCCGAAGTACACGGCCAGCACATAGAGGGTGGTTTCACTGGAGCCCTGGATCACCGAAACCATGGCGGAAACAAGACTGTCCGGCGACTGTTGGACGATCTCGCTCATGAAGGCGAAAGAGCCGCTGCCGGAAAGCGGCCGCAGCAACCCCATGGCCAGGGCCTCGGCCGGCATGCCCACCGCCGAGGTCAGGGGCGAGAGCACGGTAACCAGAATGTCCATGGCCCCGCTGGCCCGAAACATGCCGATGGCAACAAAGATCGCCACCATGAAGGGAATGATCCGGATGGCGGTGGTAAAACCCTCCTTGGCCCCGTCGGTGAGGGTTTCATAGATCCGCACCCCCCGCAGATAGCCGAAGATGAGCAGCCCGGAAATCAGGGCCGGAATCAGCCAGCTGGACAGGCTGTTGAGGCTGGTTGCGGAAAAGGCCGGCAGCTCGGGGGCAATACTCATTTGATACACCGCCCCCCCCGCGAAAATGCCAACCAACAGCCAGATGAACCATTTCCCGGCCGCGCTCGGCGGAAACAGCTCCGCCTCGACGCTGGCCTCTGCCTCTGCCACCGCTGTCTCGTAGGTCTCCTGCACCGCAGCCATTTCCACCCCACGGTTTCTGCGGCTCAACATCTTGGCCGCCACGATGGCCACAATGGTGGAACAGGTGGTGGCGATGAGGGAGGGGATAAAGATGGCGGCCGGGCTCGTTGCGCCCGCAGCAGCCCGGATGGTGATCACCCCCAAGGGCAGCAAAGTGACGCTGGAGGTGTTGATCGCCAAAAACAGGCACATGGCGTTGGTGGCCGTGCCTTTTTCCGGGGCGAGCTTCTCCAGCTCCTGCATGGCCTTGATCCCCATGGGCGTGGCCGCGTTGCCCAGCCCCAGGGCGTTGGCCGCCATGTTCATGATCATGGCGCTCATGGCCGGATGATCGTGGGGCACGTCGGGAAACAAGCGGACCATCAGGGGCCGCACCCGCCGGGCCACGATCCGCATCAGCCCCCCGGCCTCGGCCACCTTCATGATCCCCAACCAGAGGGCCATGGGTCCGATCAGGCCGATGGCCAGGACGACTGCGTCCTTGGCCGACTCGAACGAGGCCTTGGTCAGGGCGTCCATCCGGTTGGTATAAGCGGCGGTCACCGTGGCCAGCACGACCATGGACAACCAGATGATATTGATAACCGAAGCTTTCTGTTTCATGTCTCCCCCTGTCTGCTCTGGGTAAAAAAGCACCCCAAGGTAATCAAAACCCCGGCCAAATAGCCAGGCTTTATTTTTCCATTTTCGCCCGGTTTCTGATATTATTGTCAAGATACAGTGCGGCCGGAGCTATCTTACGGTGCAACACCGGTCGCCTCTCCCGCTTGCCTGGGCGATAAAACCCCGGATGGAGTATATTGGCAAAAACCACGGCCCGGCTACGCCGGACCAATGAACAAACTGGCGGCTTAACCATGACGGCTTCCCACCTTATTTCTGCCGCCAAGCTGTCCGAACAACCGGGGCCACCTCTCCAGCGGATACGCCAACGACCCGATCATGGCCAACTTCAGCAAATATGGCTTTTGCGGAGTTGCACCCAAGCCTTTCAGTCTCCAGGATTTTTCCATATTATTGCAAATGATTTTAACCAGTTAGCCGAAAACGCCTGCCGAAAGTCGCTCAGCCAGCACCACGGGCTTTTTTAGAAATGCCAAAAAATACGCAAAAACAACGCGTTAAAAAAAATGCCCTCCCTGTTTTTTTTCTTGACACTTTTCTGCGCAATAAGCATAAACTGGTTCAGTCAAATACGCTGACCCGCTTGCGGGTATCAGCGTTATCATTTTGAAATTCTTTGATCTTTTCACGGGATCCACCAACCAGCCAGCAAGGAGAAGAGTGATGCAACAAAAGGTTGTACATATTGAGGAGCAAGAGGAACCTCCAGGGCGTTGCCCCAGCCCCGCCGCCTTTCCGTTTTCAGGCCAAAACCCCTCCCTCTCCTTCCGCAAAAATCATTTTCCCTCCGCCACAGATGATGACTGGCATGACTGGCACTGGCAGCTTCGCAACCGCATCACCAGCCTCAAAAAACTCGGCAAGCTCATAGACCTCTCGGACAGTGAGCGGCAGGCCATGGCCTTTAACGGCGCCAACCTGCCCCTGGCCATTACCCCCTATTACGCCAGCCTCATTTCCCCTGACGATCCCAAGCAGCCGCTCCGGCGAACCATGGTGCCTGTGGTCAACGAGCTGCTGGTTTCCCAGGGCGAGGAACACGATCCCTTGGGCGAGGACCATCACAGCCCGGTCCCCGGCCTGGTACACCGCTATCCCGACCGCGTCCTTTTTCTGGTCACCGACTACTGTTCGAGCTACTGCCGCTACTGCACCCGCTCCCGGATGGTCGGCCGCCGCAAGAGCCACAGCCCGGCCCGCTGGCAGAAAGCCATTGCCTACATCGCAGCCAACTCAGGGATCCGCGACGTGCTCCTTTCCGGCGGCGATCCGCTGACCATGCCAGACGAACAGTTGGACTGGCTGCTCGGCCGTTTGCGCCGGATTCCGCATGTGGAGATGATCCGCATCGGCACCAAGGCCCCCATGGTCCTGCCCCAGCGCATCACCCCCGAGCTGGTAGGTATGCTGAGAAAATATCACCCGCTGTGGATGAGCATCCACTGCACCCACCCCGACGAGCTGACCCCGGAGGCGACCAGGGCCTGCGCCATGCTCGCCGACGCGGGCATCCCCCTGGGCAGCCAGACCGTGCTCCTCTCCGGGATCAACGATTCCCTGGACACCATGCGGCAACTCATGCACGGCCTGGTCAAGATCCGGGTCAAGCCCTATTACCTGTACCAGTGCGATCCCATTCTCGGCTCGGCCCATTTCCGCACCCCGGTTTACAAGGGGTTGGAGATGTACCAAGGGTTGCGCGGCCACACCTCCGGCTATGCGGTGCCCAACTATGTGATCGACGCGCCTGGAGGCGGCGGCAAGATCCCGCTCATCCCGGAAACCGTGGTCGGCCGCGAGGGCAACGATCTTTTGCTCCGAAACTACGAGGGCAAGGTTTATCGCTACCCAGATCTGATCGGCGCGGCAAGCCGGGCAAGCTGATGAGGCTATGCCCCCCTTGACTTTGGAACACGGTTGCTCCCCCGCCAGGTAAGCGCAGACTCCGGGGGGGGAGGGAACTTTTAGCTTTGCAACAAGCTCTGAAACAAGGAAAACCCATATGCTGATCGGAATGACCTACGACCTGCGGAGCGATTATCTGGCCGCAGGCTACGGAGAAGAAGAAACCGCCGAGTTCGACCGGGAATCCACCATCGCGGCCATTGACACCGCCCTGCGGGCCATGGGCCATGAAACAATGCCCATCGGCAATTTTATGAGCCTCATGCCCCGGCTTCTAGCCGGGGAGCGCTGGGATCTGGTCTTTAATATCTGCGAAGGGCTGTACGGCTTTGGCCGCGAGGCCCTGGTGCCTGCCCTGCTTGAGGCGCACCGGATTCCCTACGTCTTTTCCGACCCCCTGGTCCTGGGCCTGACCCTGCACAAGGGGATGAGCAAGCACGTGGTCCGGGATCTGGGCATCCCTACTCCTGCCTTTGCCGTGGTGAAGAGCATGGCGGATGTGGCTGAGGTGGCTCTGCCCTATCCGGTCTTTGCCAAGCCTGTAGCCGAGGGCACCGGCAAGGGCGTGACCCCTGCCTCGAAAATCAGCACTGCCGAAGAGCTGCTCAAGGTCTGCGCCGATCTCCTGCAGACCTACAATCAGCCGGTGCTGGTGGAGGCCTACCTGCCGGGGAGGGAGTTCACCGTGGGTATCGTGGGCAACGGCGCCTCCGCCCGAAGCATCGGGGTGATGGAGGTAGTCCTGCTGCCAAATTCCGAGCCGGAGGTCTATTCGTACCACAACAAGGAATTCTGCGAAGAGCTGGTGGAATACCGGAAGATGGATGATGCCGAGGCCCGGCAGGCGGAGGCAACCGCCCTGGCCTCTTGGCATGCCTTGGACTGCCGGGACGGCGGCCGGGTGGACCTGCGCTCCGACGCCAATGGCATCCCCAACTTCATTGAGGTCAACCCCCTGGCCGGGTTGCATCCCGAGCATTCCGATCTCTGCATCATCGCCGGCAAATACGGCATCTCCTACCAAGAGCTGCTCGGCGAGATCGTGGCCGCCGCCATTGCCAGACTCGGGCTTGAGGCATGAAGCGCCTGCTGGTCGGGATCATCCACAACGAACCGATCCCCCAAGGCGAACCGAACTGGGAATCCTCCGCAGATGTCCTGGCCCAGGTGGAGGCCATCGAGGCTGCGCTCAACGAGTTGGACCAGCCCCATGTCCGCATCCCCTTTACCCGCGATCTGGGCCGCTTTGTCAGCCAGGTGCAGGCGGCAGGGATCACAACAGCCTTCAATCTCTGCGAATCGGTGGACGAAGACCCGCTCCTCATCGGCCACCCGGCCGCAGTTCTTGAGCTGCGGGGCATTCCCTTCACCGGCTCCTCGGCCATGGCGCTGCTGCTCTCCACGGACAAGCTCACGGTGAAACGGCTGCTCGCCGCCTCGGGTCTGCGCACCCCACCCTTTTTCCTTTACGAGGGCAGCGAGGTGCTACGGCCTGCCGGCCTCACTTTCCCGGTGATCCTCAAGCCCCGCTTCCAGGACGCCAGCATCGGCATCGAGCAGGAATCGGTGCTGGAAAACAGCGCTGATCTGCTGCCCCGGCTGGAAGACCTCTACGCCCGATACGGCGCCATTTTAGTGGAGGAGTATGTTGCCGGGCGGGAGTTCAATGTCTCGCTCTTCGGCTATCCCCAGGCTCGGGTCATGCCCTTGGCGGAGATCGATTTCTCCGGCTTTCCCGCCGGCCTGCACCGGATTGTCAGCTACAAGGCCAAATGGGACGAGGAATCGTTCGAGTACCGTCACACCCAGCGGATTTTTCCCGACAACCTGCCCGACCCCTTGCAGCAGGCCATGCGCCGCATGGCCCAGGACTGCTTTGCCCTCTTCGGCCTGCGCGATTACGCCAGGGTTGATCTGCGCCTTGACGCACAGGGCCGCCTCTCCATCCTGGAAATCAACGCCAATCCCTGCCTGAGCCCGGACGCCGGGTTTCCCGCAGCCGTGGCGGAAAACGCGATGAACTACACGGAAATGATTGGAGAATTCCTCCGAATGGTTTCCTTAAGGGTAGCCCGATGATCACCATCCGGCCCATTTCCGCCCAGGATCGCAGCCAGCTCCTGGAGCTGGTGCGTCTCCAGGATAATTTCAATGCCCGGGAGGAGGAGGTGGCCATCGAGGTCATCGATGACACCCTGGACCCGGCCAAGAACGATTATTTCATCCTCGTGGCGGTGCTCGAGGGGCAAGGGGTGGTGGGGTTTATCTGCTACGGGGAGATCCCCATGACCGACCGCCGCTTTGACCTATACTGGGTGGCGGTGGCTCCGGCCCTGGGCAGGCAAGGGGTGGGCCGGCTGCTGCTTGCCCGGATGGAAGCCGAACTGCACGCTCAGGGACCAGCCAAGATTTACGTGGACACCTCCTCCACCCCCGGCTATGACCGGGCTCGCAGCTTTTACGAGAAAAACGGTTACCAGGCGGCCTGCGTGCTCCATGATTTTTACCGGGACGGCGACGACAAGGTGATCTACCTCAAGGAGTTGTGACCATGTTTCGCATCCGCAGGATCTATGACGACACCCTCACCATCGACCGCGAGACCATCGAGCAGGTGCAGCAGATTCTACGCCGCCAGTTTTCGGCAATAGCGGAAAGCGAGATCAACAGCCTGGCCCTGAAGCTTTCCAACCCCCTGAAATACCGCTTCCGCACCATCCTCTTCGTGGCCGACGACATGAAGTCCCGGGTCAAGGGCTTTGCCCTGCTCAACCATGCCCCGGACCTCTCCTTCTGCTTTCTCGACTTCCTTTCCGTGGACCCCAAAGCTGCGGCCGGGGGGATCGGCGGCGCCCTGTACGCCCGGGTCCGGGAGGAGGCCAGCGCCCTCGGCAATGCCGGAATCTTCATGGAGTGCCTGCCCGATGAGGCGAGGATCTGCGGCGAACCGGCCACGGTGAAGCAAAGCCGGGCCCGGCTCAGGTTCTACGAGCGCTACGGCGCCTTGCCCATCATCAATACGGCCTACGAAACCCCGCTCAAGCCGGAATACGATTGCCCGCCCTATCTGGTCTACGACGACCTCGGCAGCGGCGCCCCCCTTGCCAGGGACCGGGCCCGCGAGGTGGTGCGCGCCATCCTCATCCGCAAGTACGGCAAGGATTGCCCCAAGGGCTATATCGACCTGGTGGTGGAGTCCTTCCGCGACGACCCGGTGCTGCGCCGTTCGCCCCGCTATATCAAGACGGAGCCGGTCAAGGTGCATCCCGTCAAGTCTTTGGAAAAATTGATCGGCCTCGTCGTCAACGAAAAACACGATATCCACCATATCCGCGAGCGGGGCTACGTGGAGGCGCCGGTGCGCATTGCCTCAATCCTCAAGGGGATCGAGCCCACCGGCCTGTTCGAGCGGATACCAGCCAGACATTTTTCCGAGCAACACCTCAAAAAAGTGCATGACCCGAAATTTGTCGATTACCTCCATCAGGTCTGCACCAGCCTTGAACCGGGGAAATCGGTCTACCCCTACGTCTTCCCCATCCGCAATGCAGCCAGGCCGCCCAAGGATCTGCCGGTCCGGGCCGGCTATTACTGCATCGACACCTTCACCCCCTTGAACCACAACGCCTATAAGGCCGCCAAGGGCGCCGTGGACTGCGCCTTAACCGCGGCAAAACTCCTTGAGAAGGGCTACCGCCTGGCCTATGCCCTGGTCCGGCCCCCGGGGCATCATGCGGAACGGCGGTTGTTCGGCGGTTTCTGCTATTTCAACTCAGCCGCCATCGCTGCCAATTATTTAAGCCGCGAGGGCCGGGTGGCGGTGCTTGATATCGATTACCACCACGGCAACGGCACTCAGGACATCTTTTATCAGCGCAACGATGTATTGACCCTTTCGATCCACGGTCATCCCAGCTTTGCCTATCCCTATTTTTCCGGCTTCAGCGAAGAAGTGGGTGAGGAGGCAGGCCGGGGTTTTAATCGCAACTACCCTTTGCCTGAAACGCTGGACGGCGCCGGCTACCGGCCGGTGCTTGCCAAGGCTCTCAAGCGGATCCGCGCCTTTAAACCGCACTTTCTGGTGGTGGCTCTGGGACTTGATCCGGCAAAAAAAGACCCGACCGGCACCTGGTCGCTCATTGCGGCGGATTTCGAGAAAAACGGCCGGATGCTCGGCAGCCTGCGGTTGCCCACGCTGATCGTGCAGGAGGGCGGCTACAGGACCCGCTCGCTGTGTACCAATGCCCGCCATTTTTTCCTGGGTCTCTGGGTAGGCATGCACGGAAATAATCACTCTTGAGCCGAAAAAAAAGCCCCTTTTCCAGGGAGGGGGAAAAGGGGCTTCAGGGGAGGGGAGGAGGGGGGGAAATTACTTCAGGGCTTCGTACACCTTGCCCACCAGGTTGGCCCCTGGGGTAAGGGTCTTGTCGCCGGCTTCCCAGCGGGCCGGACAGGCCTCGGCTGGGTTGGCCGCCACATAGACGCTGGCTTTGAGTTTTCTTAACAGCTCCTTGGCGTTACGGCCGACGTTGTAAAAATTCACCTCGGAGGCGACCAGCTTGCCCTCGGGGCTGATGATAAAGGTGCCGCGCAGGGCCAGACCCGTATTATAATCGTAGACCCCGAACAACTTGGCCACCGTGCCGGTTGGGTCCGCAGCCATGGGGTATTTGGCGTTTTCCAGAAATTTCTCTTCCCGCTTCCAGGCCAGATGGGTGTATACGGTATCGGTACTCACCGTGACCACCTCAGCCCCGGCCGCCTTGAGCTCCGCGTATTCATCCGCCAGATCGCCCAGTTCGGTGGAGCAGACAAAGGTAAAGTCCGCCGGATAGAAAACCAGGACCGTCCACTTGCCCGCCTTTTTCAGCTGCTCCAGGGAAACCGTGCCAAAGCCGTAATCGGTGGGCTCATAGGTTTCCATGGTAAAATCCGGCACATTCTGACCAACCTGCAACCCACCGCAACAATTTTCAGCCATGACATATCTCCATATAAAAGGAATGAGCAAAGAATTCCATATCGTGTTTGATAAAAATTATCATTTCAAAGAGGCAATGTCAAACCTTTTTTATCCTGTTTCAACAAAAAGATAAAACATCTTAACATTTCAGTATGTTCCCTGGAAAATAAGCGGCCATCCTCCCCAGAACAAGCCAGGATAGTGCGATAAAGTCCTTGTAGTTTTCCGTAGTTCGCGGTTTATCAGCAAAAAGAAACCGAGGCCGCGCTTGACACTGTCCCTCTCTTTCCCGTAAATTCTCTATATGTTCATACCACGGAGAAAAATAATCCTGACCGGCTACCGGGCCACCGGTAAGACCTTGGTGGGACTGATGCTGGCCGAACACCTGCACCTCGAATTCCTCGACATGGACGAAATGCTCGAGGCCAGGGCAGGACAGCCCATCCGTCAGATCGTCGCCCAACTGGGATGGGAGCAGTTTCGCCTCCTTGAGCGGGACCTGCTGGCCGAACTGGTCTGCCGCAAGGACGTGGTCATCTCCACGGGGGGCGGGGC
>JAZDIS010000019.1:0-6297 GCA_043804705.1 Pseudomonadota bacterium
AACACCATCCTGATCATGACCTCGAACCTGGGCAGCCAGATGATCATGGAGCTGGGCGAGAGCCGCCGCGCCGAGATGCAGACCCAGATCGACGCCATCCTCCATGCCCAGTTCCGGCCCGAGTTTCTGAACCGGATCGACGAGATCATCATCTTCCACTCCCTGGGCAAGGAGCATCTGGCCCGGATCATCGATATCCAGGTGGCGTTGCTCACCCAGCGGCTGGCCGAGCAGAAGTTCAGCGTCAGCCTGACCGAAGCGGCCAAGGAGTACCTGATCGAGGTGGGCTACGACCCGAGCTACGGGGCAAGGCCGCTCAAGCGCGCCATCCAGCGTTATGTTCAAGACGGCCTGGCCATGAAGATTCTGGACGGCACCTTTGCCGAGGGCGACAGGATCATGGTGGACCGGGGCGAGGCAGGGCTTACCTTCGGCAGGGGATGAAGCATTGTCCGGGTAGAAAGTTGCAGCATGTAAGGAAGTCCCCTCTCCCCACGGAGTCTGCGCTTACCTGCGGGAGAGGGATAGGGTGAGGGTGAAGGTGCAAGGCATAAGGCTGGCCGGGATTGTAGGTGATCCGGCCAGCCTTATGTGGTATATGGGATGGTCGTGAAAACGGCAGGAGGTCTTTAATGCAACATCATGAAAATATGGCACATATAATCGATCTGGTCGGCCAGCGGGCGGCCAATATCTATTCGGCCCGGGGCTACTGCTGTTCCGAAACGGTGATCGTCGTCCTCAACCAGGCCTTTCGCGGCGATCTCAGCCCGGAGCTGGCCGTTCGTCTGGGCTCAAGTTTCTGCCACGGCATGGGCGGCGCCGGCTGCGTCTGCGGGGCGCTGGCCGGAGCGGAGGTGGCGCTCAGCCTTTTTCTGGGGCCGCGCCAAAAAGGCGGTATGAAACTCAAGGAGTTCGAGCAGGTGACCAGGGAGATGCACGACCGCTTTCGCGCCCGCTTCTCCGCCACCTGCTGCCGGGTGCTGCTCAAACGGCGCAAGGAGAAGAACGGCGCCACCTGCAAGGAACTGACCGTGGGCGGGGCCGAGATCGCGGCGGAATTGATTCTGGCGCAGCGGCCGGAACTGGCGGCCAGGGTGGATCTGGATTTTCTTAGGCTTCGGGAATCGAAGGTCGGGACTCTGGCCAAAAAGCTGCTGGGCCGGGAATAAGCCGTGCGGTGTTTTTATGAAAAGAGCAGCAGGAGCGCCCTGCATGAATAAGCCCCAAGCCATCAGGCTCAAGGGGCTGGAGATTTCCCCCCCGCTCTTTCTGGCCCCCATGGCCGGGCTCACCCATTCGGCCCTGCGCCGCCTTATTCTGGAGCAGGGGGGCATCGGCCTCTTGTCCACCGAGATGCTCTCCGCCGCCCGTCTGCCCTCGGAAAGTCCGCAGCTCTCTCCCTATCTGGTGCGCAGCCCCCGGGAAACCCCCCTGTCCTATCAGCTGCTGGTCAGCCGGGTAGAGGAGATCGCCCCGGCCATGGCCAAGCTCCATGCCTTGGGCGCCCAAGCCATCGATCTCAACCTGGGCTGCCCTGCCCCCACCGTACGCCGCATGGGGGCAGGCAGCCGTCTCATGGAGGAGCCCGCCCTGGTGCAGGCTCTGGTGGCTGCGGCGAGAAGGCAGACCGGTCTGCCCCTTACCGCCAAGATCCGGCTGGGCGAGACCCTGGATGAGCAGAAATTGCGTAATTTCTGCCTGATGCTGGAAGGCGAAGGGATCGAGCTGCTTTCCGTCCACGCCCGGCTGCGGGGCGAGCCTTTTGTGCGCAAGCCGCGCTGGCCGTGGGTCGGCAAGGTCAAAGGCTGGCTGACCATCCCGGTGGTGGCCAACGGCGGGATCTTTTCGCTGGAGGATGCCAAAAACTGCCTGGCCCAATCAGGGGCGGACGGTCTCATGCTCGGCCGGGCCGCGGCGATCCGGCCCTGGATCTTCGCCGAGCTTGCCCATGGGGTGTACGGAGCGGGCCAGGAGGTTGGGGCGGTGAACAGGCCGGCCCTCTACCTGCGTTTCATCGAGCTGCTTGAGGAAAGCTTCCTGCCGGAGCGGCGCTTGGGCCGCCTCAAGGAGTTCAGCCATTATTTCGCCAAGAACTATCCCTTCGGCCACAGCCTCGCCTCGGCCATCCAATCCAGCGCTTCCGTTGCCGAAGCCAGGGAACGGGCCCTTGCCTTTTTTGCCAAGAACGAGGCGCCTGCCGAGGATCACTGAGCGGAGAGCTGCTCGCAAATCTGCTTTTTCATGTCGATGAGGCCGTCCGGCTGATTCGTACCCATCTTTCTTTTCTTCTTCTTTCATAACATTTCTCGATGGTCGCATTTTTTTGCCCGCCTGGGACACCATTTGTCCCAGGTGGGGTGGTATGCTCTGCGCATGGTAGGAGGAATCACCGGTATCTGGAATACGGAAAAAATACGGGGAATACTTTTGTTTCTTGCCGGAATCTGTTGGGTGCAATACGGTGGATCCTGACAGGGGTTTTGTGTTTCAGGGGAAAGGCTCATCCTAACCGCCGCCAGCGAGCCTGGGCACAAGGATCTGCTGGTGCAGTTGATCGCCAATCTGCTGGTTGACGCGGGATGAGGGCGGGCAAGGGAAAGGGGCTGGCAGACAAGGCCGGATACAATGGAGAAAGCAATGCCGGAAAAATCATTGGCTGTTTTTGAAGGAAAACGGATTCGTCGTCATTATGACGAGGACGCGGACACCTGGTACTTTTTGATCGTGGATCTTCGCGCCTCTCTAGCACTTTGCTGTGTGGATTTAATTATCAAACGTGGTCTGTCCCCGATTGTCTCTCCAGGTTGTCTTGGGGGGCAAAAATGAAGAACGAAGAGTCGGACATGCAGAACTTCGGCCAGCCCGAACATGGCGAGGTGGTCATATATCAGTCGAGTGACGGTTTTGCCAGTCTGGATGTCCATCTTGCCGAAGAGACGGTCTGGTTGACCCAGGCCCAGATGGCGGAACTGTTCGACCGGAATAAACGCACGATTTCCGAGCATCTTCGTAATGTGTTCAAGGAAAGTGAGCTGGAAGAAGAGGTGGTTGTCCGGAAATTCCGGACAACCACTCGGCATGGCGCCTTGGCAGGAAAAACCCAATCGAAAGAAGTTCAATATTACAACCTGGACGTGGTCATCTCCGTTGGCTACCGGGTCAAATCGCTCCGCGGCACCCAGTTTCGCATCTGGGCCACCAATGTCTTGAAGCAGCATATCGTCCAAGGCTATACGGTGAATCAGCATCGCCTGGCCGAGAAGGGCCTTTCCGAGATGGAAGAAGCGGTGGCCTTGCTCTCCCGCACCTTGCAGCGTCACGAGCTGGTGACCGATGAGGGCAAGGCGGTCCTGGAGGTGGTCAGCCGCTATGCCAAGTCCTGGTCGCTGCTTTTGCAATACGATGAAGATAGGTTGGAGTTGCCCAAGGATCGGCACGGTGCAGGGAAATCCCTTGCTTATCAGCAGGCCCAGGCAGCCATCACCGCCCTGCAGTCCGACCTGAGCGGCCGGGGCGAGGCCACCGATTTGTTCGGCCGGGAACGGGAGCACGCTCTTCAATCCATCCTCGGCAATCTAGACCAGACCTTCGGCGGCCAGGATCTATATGTCAGCGTCGAGGAAAAGGCGGCCCATCTCCTGTACTTTGTCATCAAGGACCACCCCTTCAGCGACGGCAACAAGCGGATCGGCTCTTTCCTCTTCCTGATTTTCCTGCAGGAGAACAACATACTGGAACAATCCGGCATTAATGACAACGGGTTGGTGGCCCTGGCCCTGTTGATTGCCGAGAGCGATCCTAAGCAGAAGGCTTTAATGATCAGATTGATAATGAACCTGCTGGCCGGGAGCGTCGATGCCACCGGCATGGAGGAGAACAAGGAGGCAGGCAGGAAAGGCGGCGGTATTGTCAAAAAGGCGCGGCGTGAATTGGAGGCCAAGACCGGCCGCAAGGTGGTGACCGGGGAGAATTTTCTGCCGCCGGGGGGTGGCGGGGCGGTAGGCAAGGGGAAAAAAGGAAATGACCAGGCATGATGAAGGAAAAATGAACATGGAAACAATGCCGGCGGTTTTTGAGGACAGGAAGGTTCGGCGCGTCCTGCATGATGGCGAGTGGTGGTTTGCCGTTGCCGATGTGGTTGCGGCCCTGAGCGAAAATCAGAGCCCTGATGAGTCCTGGGATTTCCTGAAAGCGCAGGAATTGGCTGTCTGCGGCGTTGATTTATCCGAGCTTTGCCGTCGGTTGGAAGTGGAAGACGCGGATGGCCGGAAAAGCCGGGAGGAGGCCGCCACCCTGGAGGGGATTTTCCGGATTGTTCAGTCGGTTTCTTCGCCCAGGGCGGAGGTTTTCAAGTGCTGGCTGGCGAGGGTTGGGCAAGAGCGGGAAATCAGGCACGGATATAAAACCGATCTTGATACGATTTTCTCCATGCTGGGTGAAGCCGCTACTGCCGCAATCGCCTGCCGAAATCAGGCCCAAGGGCTTGATGATTGTAGGGTGGCGGCCAGCAAGGGCGGAAGCATTGCCGGGGAGGCGCGGGAGAAGTTGGAGCGGGAAACAGGGGCGGGAGTGGTTACGGCGGGGAATTATCTGGCTGGGCCGGAGGGCAAGAAGAGGCTGTAAAGCAAGAAGTAAAAGGGCGATAGTGTTACAGGGGCAATAGTCATCGGTTTTCTTGGCTTGCTGAAAGGGGTAAAAAATGGACGATTTCTCTCCATCCGACTTGAAAACTATCCTGCATTCCAAACGCGCCAACATGTATTACCTGGGGCATTGCCGGGTCATGCAGAAAGACGG
Organism: Pseudomonadota bacterium; assembly: GCA_043804705.1. Taxonomy (GTDB): domain Bacteria; phylum Desulfobacterota; class Desulfobulbia; order Desulfobulbales; family Desulfurivibrionaceae; genus Thiovibrio. The sequence continues at coordinate 4,801 of JAZDIS010000019.1, forward strand.
GCGGGTGCTCTACCTCACCGAGGCGGAAAAGAACAACCTCTATTTCAATATTCCCATCGCCAACACCACCGTCATCCTCTTAGGCACCGGCACCTCCATCACCCAGGCGGCGGTGCGCATGCTGGCCCAGGCCGGGGTGTTGATCGGCTTCTGCGGCGGGGGCGGGACTCCGCTGTACATGGGTAATGAAATCGAATGGCTGACCCCGCAGAGCGAGTACCGGCCCACGGAATATCTGCAGGGCTGGCTTTCGTTCTGGTTTGATGACGAACAGCGCCTGCGGGCCGCCAAGGTATTGCAGCAGGCCAGGATTGATTATCTGCGCAAGGTCTGGAGCAGGGACCGCGATCTGATCATGGCGGGTTTTGATGCGGCTGATCCGGACATCGTTGCTGCCCTGGTGGCCTGTGACGCCCAGATAGCCGAGGCCGCAAAAACCTCTTACCTGCTGGCCACCGAAGCCAAACTGACCAAGCAGCTCTATAAAATCGCCGCAGGAAAAACCGGCCTGACCGGTTTTGTCCGGGAACGGGAAGCCGTCGACAAGGCCAACGGCTTTCTTAACCACGGCAACTATCTGGCCTACGGGTTGGCCGCGAGTACCTTATGGGTGTTGGGCATCCCCCACGGTTTCGCGGTCATGCACGGCAAGACCCGGCGCGGCGCCCTGGTCTTTGATGTCGCCGATCTGGTCAAGGACGCCATTGTCTTGCCCTGGTCCTTTATCTGCGCCAGGGAAAACGCCACCGAGCAGGAGTTCCGCCAGCAATGTCTGCAATCCTTTGCCGACCACAAGGCGCTGGATTTCATGTTTGATCAGGTCAAGGCATTGGCCATAAGGCAAGAGAAGGAATAATACCGGACATCAGCAACTATTGGAGGGGCTGCATGAGCAATCTAATACCGTTAGCAGCAATTGAGAAAAAATATTTTTTATCCGCAATGAAAAGGTCATGCTGGATCGTGATCTGGCAGAGCTGTATGGGGTAGAGACAAAAGTGCTCAAGCAGGCTGTCCGAAGAAATACCAGCAGGTTTCCAGAGGATTTTATGTTCGAATTGTCTAAAGAAGAATTTCAGGATTGGAGGTCACAATTTGTGACCTCCAGGGAAGACAAAATAGGATTACGCTACTCTCCCATGGCCTTCACCGAGCAGGGCGTGGCAATGCTTTCCAGCGTATTGAAAAGTGAACGGGCCATCGAGGTGAACGTTGCCATCATGCGTGCTTTTGTCCAGATGCGGCAGATGCTCGCTACTCACAAAGACCTGAAACGAAAAATTGAGGAAATGGAATCAAAATATGATGGGCAGTTCCGGGTGGTGTTTGAGGCGATTCACCAGTTGCTTGCCGAAGACGGAAACCAGAAGCGGAAGATCGGATTTTGATGTCCAGGGATGGAGGAATGCAGCGGTGGCAGGACGCCAAAGAGCAGCGGATGTCCAGGGCTGGACGAATGCTGCGGGCGCAGGAATGCGCAGGAGCAGTGAAAAAGGA
>JAZDIS010000020.1:0-7394 GCA_043804705.1 Pseudomonadota bacterium
ATTAGTCGGCCCTGAAAAACTAATAACCATTTGATTTTTATTGATAAATTCAACAAATTATATCACTATGAATTGCAGGATATTGCAATATTCCCCTTCGATTTCTGGTGATTTTCGATGCAGCCGAAAGAGCAAAAAAGCAGCCCACAACTGGACATGTTCCGCAAGCGCCTTGCGAACATGCTGAACCATCAACATGAGCTGTACCGTTTGGCCGATCTGATCGACTGGCAGGCGTTTGAGGATGGTTTTGGAACGCTGTATTCCGAAAACGGTCGACCCGGCATTCCCATCCGGCTGATGGTTGGGCTCACGTATCTTGGCCACGCCTTTAGCCTTTCCGACGAGGAGGTCGTGCGGAGATGGGTGGAAAATCCTTATTGGCAGTTTTTCTGCGGCGAGGAGTACTTCCGGCATGACCTGCCGATAGACCCATCCTCCTTGAGCCGTTGGCGGAAGCGAATTGGCGAGGACGGCTCGGAGTTGATTTTGAAAATCACCCTGCTGGCCGGATTGCAAAGCGGTGCTGTTCGAGAGAGCAGCCTTGAGCGGATCACGGTTGACACGACGGTGCAGCCCAAGGCGGTAGCCTTTCCGACAGACTCACGACTGTACAACCGGAGCCGTGTAAGATTGGTCAAGCTGGCGGCGGAAAACGGCATTGCGCTTCGGCAGAGTTACCGCCGCCTTGGCACTCAGGCCCTGCTGAAGGCTGGCCGCTACCTGCATGCGCGGCAGGGGAAGCGGGCCAGGCGTGAGATTAGGAAGCTGAAGACTTTTCTTGGGCGGGTGTATCGGGACATTCTTCGGAAGGTTGCCGATAGGCAGGATCTCAAGGAGGTTTTTTCTCCGGAGCTTGCCATGGCTGGGCGGTTGTTGTCGCAGGGAAAGAAAGACAAAAACAAGCTGTACAGCCTGCACGCTCCGGAAGTGGAATGCATCGCCAAGGGCAAAGCCCACAAGAAATACGAGTTTGGGGTGAAGGTGAGCGTTGCCGCCACCAACCGAGACAATTTCGTGGTGGGCATGTTCGCAGAGCACGGGAATCCGTATGACGGACATACCCTTTCCCGAGCGCTTGAGCAGGTGAAACGGATTGCCGGTGCGGGGGTAGAGCGCTGTTTTGTTGATCGCGGCTACCGGGGGCATGGTGTGGCGGGAACGGAAGTTTACATTTCAGGCCGCCGCCGTGGGATTACGCCTCAAATAAGGAAAGAGCTGAAGAGGCGGAGCGCTATCGAGCCAGTGATCGGCCACATGAAGGCTGACGGAAAACTGGGCCGCAACCACCTGCTGGGTGAGCTTGGCGACAAGATCAACGCGCTGCTCTGTGGGGCCGGTCACAATATCCGGCTCATCCTCAAGAAATTGAGGGAGCTTCTGTTTTTCGTTGTTCTTTTGGGGTGGTTTGAGACGTTCCGGCAGCCAATGTCTTGGCATGCCGATGGCAATGCTCTGCCTGTCAGTGGCTAAAAACGGCTTTTTCAAGGCCGACTATATTAGGGTTTATATATGTGTCTTTCCATCTATTCAAGTTGAAACGCAAAGTTAGAGAATTTCAGGTGGGTTCTGAAATACCCTTCTTCGTGGAGGAACCAGGGAATAATGAAAAGCACTTCTCAAAGACAGAAGCAGAAATCGTTGCTGCGGTCATCAAGCTTTTGTCAAATAATGCCAGGAAAGATTAGGGCTCTCACCTTCCTTCACCGCGCCGCCTAACATCCAGAACCGCACTACGCTGTTCCCAAAAACTCACCGCACCCTTTACATCGTTTGCAACCGGGTTGCCGGTAGAGGGGAGATGTTTCCGAACATCTCCAACAGGTCTATCTGCGAGCAGAGAAGTCGAGCATCTGAAATTCTTCCGGTCTGAATCCTTCACAGTTCGGCGCTCCCGTCGAGCCCCAATTACCGTCGGGCTTGAACTGCTGGAGCTGGCCTCGGCCCTGCTCCTGGATGATCCTGCCCATTCTGGAGTTGAAAAGGCAGTATACTGCGTATTCCGGCCGAATCACACCAACCCGCTTGATCTTGACAGGAGCAGACCAAAGACGCATATATGTGCATATAAAAAATGCACGCAAAGGAGTTCCCCCCATGAGAACTACGCTTAATATCGAAGATACCGTGCTGGAAAAAGCCGCAAAATTGACCGGCGTTAAGGAAAAAACCTCTCTGGTCAAACTCGGACTGCAGGCACTCATCGCCAGGGAAAGCGCGAAAAGGCTCGCCGGATTGGGGGGAACTGAAAAAAATCTGGAAATGATCCCGCGAAGAAGAACCACAGATTAGGATTACCGGCTATGATCGTTGATCGTTTACACAATCACACATGTTACCCCTTTGGCAAAGCGTGGCAATTGGCCTTTGATTTCCTCCTGGCATTGCCTCCCGATGCGGAGGAAAAAAAATACCCCTTGCTCGGCGATGACCTCTTCGCCATTGTCATGAGCTACGAAACCCGCGCCCCGGAAACCTCCGAGCTTGAAGCGCACCGGAACTATCTGGATATTCAAGCGGTGCTCACCGGAGAAGAGGTGATTGGCTGGCGCCAGGCCGATGAACTGGAGATTGACACACCCTATGATGCAGGCAAGGATGTGGAATTATACAAACACCCGGCCCAAGGGCTGTTGCGGGTAGACCTGTTTCCGGGCAATTTCATGGCCCTGTTCCCCCACGATGCCCATATGCCATCGCTTATGACCCGGCAAGTGCCTGTCTTTACCAAAAAGGTGGTGATCAAGGTAGGTGTGCATCTCTTATGAGCCGATAGCCAATCTTAGAGCGGAAAAGGTCTTAATTCTCCCTCGCGGCAGTGTCGCAAAACCGCTGAATCTCGCCAAGAAAATCCGCCCCATAGCGTTCCAGCTTATGGGCGCCGACTCCATGAATCCGCAGGAACGCCTCGTTGTCGGTGGGCAGATGGGCGGCCATCTCAGCCAGGGCGACATCGCTGAAAATAACAAAGGGCGGAACCCCGGCCTCGTCGGCCAATCCCTTCCGTACCGCCCGCAGCCTGGCAAACAGCTCCTGATTGTACTCCAGATCGCCGACCTTGCGCCGCACCGCCTTGGGCAGGGCCACGGCCTTGGCCCTGGGTTTGGCCATGCTCAGGGTTTGCTCCCCGCGCAGCAGGGGCCGGGCCGACTCGCTCAGCTTGAGCACCGAGAAATTGGACACATCCTGCTCCAGATACCCCTGCTGCACCAGATGGCGGAGAATGCTACCCCAGTACTCCTGGCTCTTGTCCGCGCCGATGCCGTAAGTGGAAAGCCGGTTGTGCCCCAGTTGCAGGAGCCGCTCTTTTTTTGAGCCGCGCAGCACCTCGATCACATACCCCACCCCGAAACGCTGCTCCACCCGAAAGACGCAGGACAACGCCTTGCGGGCGTCCTCCGTCACATCGACCAGCTGCGGAGGGTTGAGGCAGATATCGCAATTCCCGCAGTCTTGCTCCAGACGATCGCCGAAATAGCCGAGCAGCACCTGGCGGCGGCAGCTCAAGGCCTCGGCAAAGCCCACCATGGTGTTGAGTTTGTGGAGTTCGATCCGCTTCTGTTCCGCATTATCGCTGTTCTCGATCAGGCTGCGGGCCAGGGCGATATCGCCGTAGCCGAACAGGAGCAGGGCTTCGGCCGCCAGACCATCCCGGCCGGCGCGGCCTGTTTCCTGATAATAGCTTTCGATGTTCTTGGGGATGTCGTAATGCACCACATAGCGGATATTGGATTTGTCGATGCCCATGCCGAAGGCCACCGTGGCCACGATGATCCGGAGATCGTCCCGCAGGAAATCCTCCTGCACCCGTTGGCGCTGCATGGCCGGCAGCCCCGCATGATAGGAAGCCGCCGAAAACCCGGCCTCCCGCAGCTGCCCGGTCACCTTCTCCACCCGTTTCCGGCTCAGGCAGTAGACAATCCCCGCTTCCTCCCGCCGCCCCTTAAGAAAAGTAGTGAGCTGCGCAAAAGGCTTTTGTTTTTCCAATACGGTGTAGCGGATATTGGGCCGGTCAAAACCGGAGATATAACACTGGGAAGGGTTCAAGCCCAGACGCTCGAGGATGTCCTTGCGGGTATGGGGCTCGGCCGTGGCGGTGAGGGCGATTACGGGGATGTCGGGAAACAGCCGGCGCAGCTGGCCGAGTTTGCTGTATTCCGGGCGGAAATCGTGCCCCCACTGGGAGATGCAGTGCGCTTCGTCGATGGCGAACAGAGCGACGGGAATCTCGCGGAGCCGCTCGACAAACCCATCGCTCATCAGCCGTTCCGGCGCGACATACAACAGGTCCAGCTCTTCCCGGTGCAGCAGGGCAAGGACTTGGCGGGCCTCTTCGCTCTTCAGGGAGGAGTTGTAAAAGGCCGCCCGAACCCCGCAGGCGCGAAGGGCATCCACCTGATCCTTCATCAGGGAAATCAGGGGAGAAACCACGATGCCTACGCCTGCGCGGTGCAGGGCCGGGATCTGATAACAGAGCGATTTGCCGCCGCCGGTGGGCATCAGGACAAAGGCGTCTTCACCCCGGATGAGTCCTTCAATGATCTCCTGCTGCGGGGGCCGGAAGGTGGTATAGCCGAAAATCTTCTTGAGGCTTTCCAGGGGGGTGCCGTGCATGCGATTCAGAAATTCTCCATCGTAATTTGTAAACGATCGATGATCGTTAGCCCTCACGGCGACACTCTGCTACCCTGTATCGCCTATCCGAAAAAAAATTACTGTTCTTTGCACGGAAAAAACGGGCGGCATGAAATTCTGGTGGCCGGATTGTCCTGGCTCCTCCCTTACTGAAGAACCAGGGCAATCTCCTGCTGCATGGCGTCAATGACCGCGATGGGGTCAACGGCCTTGGAGATGGGACGGCCCACGACCACCTGATCGGCGCCGCTTGTGATGGCGCGACCGACGGTCATGATCCTGGTCTGGTCGTCGGCGGCATCGAGTACATTGGCCCCAGGCCTGATCCCCGGCGTGACCAGCAGCAGCTTTTCGCCAAGCCCGTCGCGCAGGCGGGCGGCCTCGAGGCCGGAAGAGACCACCCCGTCGCAGCCCAGTTCCAGCGCCCGTTTGGCCCGGAAATAGACGAGATCCTCGATGGACTGGGTCATGCCCATGGCCCGCAGGTCTTCTTCGCCGAAACTGGTGAGCACGGTCACGGCCAGCAGCCGGATATCGCCTTTTTCCTCCAGGGCCGCCCGGATGATCGGGTCATTGCCGTGGACGGTGGCCAGGCTCACCCCGTGTTTCCTGAGTTGGGCCACGGCCAGCTTGACGGTTTCCGGGATATCGAAAAACTTGAGATCCAGCATCACCTTATGGCCCCGGTCAACCAGCCAGTCAACGGTCTGGAACCAGTCGGCCATGAAGAGCTGTAACCCGACTTTGTAAAAGCCAAGATGCGATTCGGTTTTTTTCACCAGCTCCCTGGCCTGCTCCGGCGTTTCCACATCAAGGGCCAGGATGATCCGTTCTTTCAAGGGAATATCTTTCACGCGCTACCTTTTTCCGTTTTTCTTATACCAGCCCTAGTGGATATCCACCTTCACCCTACCGCCGACATCATAGGAATTCTCCCGCATGTCATAATCCATCCCCTGACCGCGGATGTCCAGACCTTTGCCGGTGATCTGCACCGGGGCCGTGGTCGTGATCCTTCTGGCCTGATCATCATAGCTGAGGCGGTCGGCCTGAATCAGCATGCCTTTTTCGGCCTGCACCTTGACCCCGTTTCGCATGATGAGGGTTTTCTGCTTGCTGTTGTATTCGCCTTCCTGACCGGTGATCACAAATCTGCGCTCGGCGTTTTTAAAAACCTCCGCCTCCACCGTTACGAGTTGCATTGTGTCCTGATCATCTCCGGAATAGAGCCGCTTGGCCTGAATCTGCCAATCCCGCACCCCGTTTTTCAGTTGGAAAAACAAGACCCCCTCCATACTGAACCCGGCGCCTGTAGCCGCGGCCTGGGGCGCAGCAAGGGTGGTCTTGGAAGCCAGGCCCCCGCGCGGAGTCAGAAACCGGGTAATTGATCCGCCCCAGACCGGCCAGGACAACAAAAGAGCAACGGGCAACAACCAGAGGATATTGCGGTAGCCGGTCATCATCGCAGATACCTCGTAAGCAGCTCTTCCCGGAGTCCCCTGGCCTCAATGATCAGCTCGCACAACTCGCGCACCGCGCCCCGGCCTCCGGCCTGTCGGGTCACATAATGGGCAACCGCCTTGACCTCGGCCACGCCATCGGCCACCGTTACCGCCAGACCCACCCGGCTGAGCAGGGGCAGATCGAGCCAGTCGTCCCCCATGTAGGCGACCTGCTGGGGGGTAAGCTTCTGGGTGGCGAGAATCTCGGCAAAGGCCTCGATCTTGTTGCCCACCCCCTGATAGAGGTGGGCCAGCTTCAGATCCCGGGCTCTGCGTTCCACCGCCTCGGAGCGGCGGGCGGTAATGATGCCCACCTCCACTCCGGCCTCCCGCAGGAGGCGGATGCCAAAGCCGTCCTTGATGTTGAAGGATTTCAGCTCCGTGCCGGAATCGCCGTAAACGATGGAGCCGTCGGTAAGCACCCCATCCACGTCAAGGAGCAGGAGCCGGATCTCCTTGGCCAGGGGCAGGCAGGCGCGCCAGGCATAGCCGCGTTCATCCTGGTCCTTCCGAGACATGGCCCGTTGGCGCAGCCCTTCGGTGATCTCGCAGTCGGAAGGATATTGCCCCCCCGGAATACCGCAAGAACCGGGGCCGGTCATGGTATCGCCTCCCCGGCCTGACGCCGGACAAGGGTATGGATCGCAAGAAGCTTGGCCAGCAGCGGCTCCACCCCCGCAAGCGGCATGGAGTTGGGCCCGTCGCACAAGGCCTTGGCCGGATCGGGGTGGATCTCCATGAACAGGCCGTCGATCCCCGCCGCCACCGCAGCCCGGGCCAGGGTCGGGATAAACTCCCGCTGCCCGCCGGAGCTGCCCCCTGCCCCGCCGGGCAGCTGGACGCTGTGGGTCGCATCGTAGATGACCGGGCAGCCGAAGGAGCGCATCACCGGCAGGGAACGCATGTCAACGACCAGATTATTGTAGCCGAACGAGGTGCCCCGCTCCATGAGCATCAACCTATCTTTAGCCACCGCGTTGATCTTGCTCACCGCGTGCCGCATATCCCAGGGCGAGACAAACTGGCCCTTCTTCAGGCTCACCACCTTGCCGCTTTTGGCCGCGGCCACCAGCAGATCGGTCTGTCGGCAGAGAAAGGCCGGGATCTGCAAAACATCCAACACCTCGGCGGCCGGCCCGATCTGAGCCACCTCATGCACATCGGAAACCACCGGCACGCCAAAATCCCGGCGGATATCGGCCAGGATTTGCAGACCCTCGTCCAGGCCGGGGCCACGGAAGGAATCGAGCGAGGTCC